>DAIOGP010000321.1:0-1522 GCA_036745135.1 Solirubrobacteraceae bacterium | reverse complement strand
CCCGCAAGACCGTCACGCAACAGGTGCGGCCAGACCGTCGCGCGCTCGTCCTCGCGCTCCTCGATCAGCTCGGCGATGGCGCGCTGCGAGACGTCCTCGGCGGTACGGAGGAGCAGGGGCAGGAACACGATCGCCGGCAGGAGCAGCGTCGTCCACGGCGCGGCGGCGGTCTGCTGGCCGATCAGGAGCACGGCGATGGCCACCACCGCCCACGTCACGAGCCACGCGCTGCGGCGCACGACCCACCACATCATGTTCGCGGTCGCTCCGCGCTTGCCCGACGAGCCGGTTGCGAGCGCGAGGTCCTCGGCCGACTCCTCTTCGAGGACGTCGAGGGCGTCGTCGACGGTGACGATGCCGAGGATGCGGCCGCGCTCGTCGACGACGGGCATCGCGAGCAGGTCGTACTTGCTCATCAGCTCCGCGACGTCTTCCTGGTCGTCGTCGGGCGCCACCGTGAACAGGTCGCGCTCGGCGATGTCACACACACACGTCTCGGGCGCGGCCAGCAGCAGGTCGCGAAGCGAGATGACGCCGGTCAGGTGGCGGTCGCCCTCGACCACGAAGACGTAGTAGATGCTCTCGTGCTCGGCGGATTCAGCGCGCAGGTGCTCGATGACCTGCTGCATCGTCATATCCTCGGTCACCGTGGTGACCTCCGGCGTCATGATGCCGCCCGCCGTCTTCTCCTTGTAGCCGAGAAGCCCGCGGATAGCGCTCGCGTCTTCGACGCCCATGAGGCGCAGCAGGCGCTCCGCCTTGTCGTAGGACAGGTCGCCGATGATGTCGGCGGCGTCGTCGGGGTCCATCTCGGCGAGCAGGTCGGACGCGCGCCGCTCGGAGAGGTCCTCGATGACGTCGGCTTGGTACTCGTCTTCGAGCTCGGAGATCGTCTCGGCGGCCGACTCGTTGTCGAGGTGCGCGAAGACCGCGGCGCGCTGTGACGGCGTGAGCTGCTCGAGGATGTCGGCCACGTCTGCCGGGTGCAGCTCGTGCAGGCGCTTGTGGGTGACGGACAGCTTGACCTGCGAGAGGTCGCGGTCGAGCAGGTCCATGTAGTTCCACGCGATGAGCGTCTCGGGCAGCTCCGTGCGAAGCAGCTTCGCCGCCGAGGACACCGTGCGCTCGAGCGCGGGCGAGATGCCGCGCAGGATACCGCGAGCTCCGACCTCAGCGCCGAGCAGGCGAAGCTGATTGCGAGACTCGGAGAGCTTGAGGTCGTTCACGCGCACGACCTTCATGCCCTGCGTGTCCACGATCTGCTTGTTGAGCAGGTCTCGGTGGAGGAGCACTTCGTCGGGCTGGAGGTAGCTGAAGCGTATCTCGTGCGCGGGGACGTTCAGAGCGATGCGGTCTTCGTCGAGCTCGGCGACGTACTTGCGCCACGACAGCATGAACGGCGTCTTGTCGGGGCCGAGGAATGCGAGTGACGTCACGCGCGGGAAGACCTCGCCGGTGGCGATGGCGATGTCGTTGACGGTGCCGATCTCTTCGCCGGTGGCGTCGACGACGGGCTGGCCGA
>DAIOGP010000320.1:0-1541 GCA_036745135.1 Solirubrobacteraceae bacterium | reverse complement strand
TACTTCAAGCAGCTCTTCGCGCAGGTCACGAACCCGCCGATCGACCCGATCCGCGAGGAGATCGTGATGAGCGTCGCGACCGGCGTCGGCGCCGAGGGCAACCTGCTCGCCGAGTCGCCCGAGCACGCGCACGTGCTCGTCATGGACCAGCCGATCCTGCGCACGCACGAGCTCGAGAAGCTGCGCCAGGTCGACCACCACATCTTCCGCGCGCACACGATCGACATCACGTGGCCGGTGAGCGAGGGCGAGCCCGGGCTCGCCGTGGCGGTCGAGCGCATCTGCCGCGAGGCCGAGGCGGCGATCGCCGGCGCCGCGAACATCCTGATCCTCTCCGATCGCAACCTCGGCGCCGAGCGCGTCGCGATCCCGTCGCTGCTCGCCACCGCCGCGGTCCACCACCACCTGGTGCGCCAGGGCACCCGCCTGCAGGCGGGCCTCGTGGTCGAGTCCGGCGAGCCGCGCGAGGTCCACCACTTCGCGACGCTGATCGGGTACGGCGCGAGCGCGGTGAACCCGTACCTGATGTGCGAGTCGCTCGACGAGCTCGCGCGGCGCGCGATGCTGCCGCAGGACATGACCTCCGAGCAGGCCCGGCTGCGCGTCGTCAAGGCGATCGGCAAGGGCCTGCGCAAGACGATCTCGAAGATGGGCATCTCGACGATCCAGTCCTACTGCGGCGCGCAGATCTTCGAGGCCGTCGGGCTCGACGCGGAGCTCATCGACCGGCACTTCACCGGCACCGCGTCGCGCATCGGCGGCATCGGCATGAACGTGCTCGCGCGCGAGACGCTCGCCCGCCACGCGCGCGGCTACGACCCCCGCGACCCGCACGCGGTCGCCGCCGCCGCGGGGGCCGACGACGCCCCGAGCCCCTCGCTGCTGCCCGTCGGCGGCGTCTACGCCTGGCGGCGCGAGGGCGAGCGCCGGATGTGGAACCCGGACACGATCGCCACGCTCCAGCACGCCGTGCGCGACGGCGGCTGGGAGACGTTCGAGGAGTACAGCCGGCTCGCGAACGAGGACGCCACCCGCAACGCGGCGCTGCGCGGCCTGCTGCGCTTCCGCGACGACCTCGAGCCGATCCCGCTCGAGGACGTCGAGCCCGCCCAGCAGATCGTCAAGCGCTTCGTCACCGGCGCGATGTCGCTCGGCTCGATCTCGACCGAGGCGCACGAGACGCTCGCGATCGCGATGAACCGCATCGGCGGGAAGTCGAACACCGGCGAGGGCGGGGAGGACCCGCGCCGCTTCACGCCGGATCCCAACGGCGACCTGCGCCGCTCGGCGATCAAGCAGATCGCCTCCGGGCGCTTCGGCGTCACGATCGAGTACCTCGTCAACGCCGACGAGCTGCAGATCAAGATGGCCCAGGGCGCCAAGCCCGGCGAGGGCGGCCAGCTCCCCGGCCACAAGGTCGACAAGTACATCGGCGGCATCCGCCACTCCACGCCCGGCGTGGGCCTGATCTCGCCGCCACCCCACCACGACATCTACTCGATCGAGGACCTCAAGCAGCTGATCTACGACCTGCGCTGCGC
>DAIOGP010000319.1:0-1549 GCA_036745135.1 Solirubrobacteraceae bacterium | reverse complement strand
GAGGAAGTGGGCGCGCAGATCGATGCGGGTGAAGGCGACGATGAGCGCGACCGCGACGGAGACGGCGATCGCGACGCTCCGAACGGCCGCGCCCACGCCGACGCGGGTCGCCATCACGGCGAGCGCGACGAACGCGATCGCGTAGGCCGCGTGGCCCGAGGGGTAGCTCGACCCAACCGTGTCGACGAGCGGATTCGTCGGCCGCGGGCGGTCGACCGCGGCCTTGGCGATGTGCACGCCCGCGACGGTCAGGCCGAGGCCGACCGCGAGCACGAGCGCCTCGGCCACGCGCCGGCGCCGGGCGAGCGCCAGGGCCCCGAGCGCGACGATCGGCCCGACGACGTAGAGCGCGCCGAGCGTCGTCACGACCTTCGCCGCGTCGCTGACGACAGACGTGCGCAGGTGATCGGCGAGCCGCAGCGCGTCGCGATCGGCGCCGGCGAGCGTCGCGTCGTTGGCGAGCACCGCGAGCCCGGCGAACACGAAGCTGCCGACGGCGATGACGGCGACGAGGCTCGTCAGCTCGAGCCCGAGCTCACCCGGCGTGATGCGCCCCCACAGGAAGCGCAGCGGCCCGGAGACCCGCGCCCACGCGGGCGCGATGGCGCGTCGGTAGAGCGGCCGCGCGACGCGCGCGAGCGGTCGCAGCGCCGGGCGCTCGGCCTGCGCCTCGAGCCAGGCCTTCGCCGCGGCGCGGTTCTCGGGCACGCGGAAGTGGCGGTAGGCCGCGATCCCGCCGACCACGAGCGTGATCACCGCGCCCAGCGCGAACGCGCCCTGCTTGGCGATCCTCACGACCTGGCCGAAGCTCTGCCAGAAGACATAGCCGAGGACGACGAACACCGTCCCCCACGTGCCGGCGCCGATCACGTCGTAGGGCAGGAAGCGCCGGAACGGCATCTTCGACGCGCCGGCGATGAACGGGGCGATCGCGCGGACGAGCCCGACGAAGCGGCCGATCAGGATCGTCTTGCCGCCGTGGCTCGCGAAGAAGCGCTCGACGGTCTCGAGCCGCGCCGGGGTGATCTTCACGCGCGGACCGTGGCGCAGCATGAACCCGCGTCCGAGCCGCCGCCCGAAGTAGAAGCTCGTCGTGTCGCCCGCGACGGCGGCGATCCAGACGATGCCGATCAGGACGACGACGCTGATCCGCCCCTGCCCGGCGACAACGCCGCCGAGGATGATCGTCAACTCGCCCGGCGCGATCAGCCCGACGAACGCGCCGGTCTCCAGGAACGCCATCAGGCCGACGAGCAGGTAGGTCCACTTGCCGAGCGTCTCGCCGATCCGCTGGATCGTCTCCTCGAGGTTGGGCAGCTGCACGACGCCCGAGCCGTAGAAGAGGAAGCCGACGCCGAGCGCCGCCCAGATGACGCGCTGCTCGCTCGACAGGCGCCGCCAGCGCCATGCCACGAGCGCCAGCGCGAGCGCGCCGAAGACGAGCGGGGTGGCCTTCACGCGGCGACCCCGGCGAGCGGGCATGCCAGCGCGAAGTCGGCCGCGACGGGCACCGCGGCGCTCGCGCGCGGGTGTCGCGGCCGCAGCTCGC
>DAIOGP010000318.1:0-1556 GCA_036745135.1 Solirubrobacteraceae bacterium | reverse complement strand
GAGCGCGCGCGCGAAGCCGGCGCGCTTGCGCATGCCGCCCGAGAGCTCGTTGGGCATCTTGTCCTCGGCGTTGGACAGCCCGACCTCGCGCAGGCGCCGGTTCACGATCTCCGCGACCTCGTCCTCGCCCTTGTCCGTGTGCTGGCGCAGCGGGAAGGCGACGTTGTCGTAGAGGTTCATGGACCCGAACAGCGCGCCGTCCTGGAACAGCACGCCGAACTTCTTGCGCATGTCGAACAGCTCGTCGTCGGTCATGTTCGGAACCGACTGCCCGTGCACGAGGACGTCGCCCTGGTCGGGGTAGAGCAGGCCGACCATGTGCTTGATGCAGACCGACTTCCCCGTGCCCGACGGGCCGAGGATCATCGAGATCTTGTTGTTCGGGATCCCGAGGTTCAGGCCGGTGAGGATCTTGTTGCGGCCGAACGCCTTGTGCACGTCGATGAACTCGACCGCGTCCTCGACGCCCGTCGCGCGGTGCATGCCGGTGTGCCAGCGGTACTCGTCCTCGTCGGCCGCGCCGGGGGCGCGCCGTGGCTCGGCCGTGGCGGCGCCGCCCGGCGGGGGCGGCACGTCCGGGACCACGCTGCCCGGCGGCCCCTGCGATCCAGGCCGCTGCGGCACGCGCCCGAAGCCGGGCGGGTCACCGGCGCCGGCCGGCCCTGCCTGACCGCGCTCGTCTCCTCGCAGCTCGTCGCTCACTCGCTCCGTCCCTTTCCTGTCGTCGATCGCGTCGCGCACATGCTCGACGTCAGCCTCCCACGGGGGCACGTGGGTTCGCGCCCCAGAAGATCTGCGAGCCCAGCGCGCCGATGAGGTGCACGAGCACGATGTTCAGCACCATCGACTTCGCGGTCGCCGTCCCCACGCCGACCGGTCCGCCGCTGGCGTTGTAGCCGTAGTAGCAGCCGACGAGCACGATCGTGGCCGCCATCGCCATCGCTTTCATCAGGCTGAAGAGCAGGTCGGGTGGGTTCTGGAACGTCCAGAAGACAAGCGAGTAGCCGCCGGGCGAGACCTCCCCGATCTGCTGCACGACGGCGAGGTAGCTCGCGAAGAAGCCGGCGCCGACGGCCGCGATGTACATGAACGGGAGGACGAGCAGCGCCGCGAGCAGCCGCGTCGCGCAGAGGAACGTCATCGACGAGATGCCCATGACCTCGAGCGCGTCGATCTCGTCCGAGATCCGCATCGAGCCGAGCTCGGCGACGATCCCGGTGCCCACCTTCGCGGCCATCATGTAGCCGAACGCGTAGGGGACGAGCTCGCGCAGGTCGCACCACGCCGTGAAGACGCCGGCGAACGACGGCGCGCCCTGCGCGCGCGTGAAGTACGCGCCCTCGATCCCGCACTGCAGGCCGATGATGAAGACGAGCCCCCAGATCACGATCGTCGAGGACAGGATCAGGATGCCCGCCTGCCGCAGCGCCTCGCCGAAGAAGCGCAGGACGCGGAGGCCGAAGACCTCCCGCACGATGCGACCGCAGAACTTCGCGATCTCCCCCACCGATGAGATCCAGTCGCGCGGAACCGCTAGCCAGGTCGAGCCCATCAGC
>DAIOGP010000317.1:0-1572 GCA_036745135.1 Solirubrobacteraceae bacterium | reverse complement strand
GGTCGACCTGGCGGAAGGTGACGACGTAGCCGACGTCGTCGATGAAGCGCACGGCCCGGAGCTGCTCGCCGCGGCCGAGGCCGCCGACGCGGCCGACGGCGACGAGCGCGCCGGGGCGCTCCTCGAGCACCGTCACCGCGCTCTCGGTCTGCCCGGGCGGGCCGGGCTGGCCCCACCACTCGGGCTGCTCGGTGCTCGCGACGCGCAGGAAGCCGTCGCGCTCCGACAGCGACCACTGGCTGAGGAGGAAGCCCGGCACCTCGCCGCTGGCGACGTGCCGGGTCGCATCGGCGGTGGACGCGTCGAACTCGTGGATCGCGGTCGTGACGGACGGCGCCTGCTTCGCAGCCAGGATCCGCGGGTCGAGCCAGCGCCGCGTGGCGACGAACAGGCTGCGGGACGAGCCGTAGACGATCTGCGCATCCGTCATGACGGCGTCGGAGTCGACCGCCGGCAGGCCCTTGTCGAGGTCGATCGTGACGATCGTGAGCATGTCGAGCCCGGAGAACTGCGTCGGTCGCTGGACCGCGTCGCACGAGGCCAGCGCACGGAAGCTGCGCCGACCGGTGCGCCGGTCGCGGAAGAACGACGACGGCATCCAGCCCTTGAGCCCGGCGCGGCGGATCGCCTGGATCGGCCGCAGCGCCGCCGTGCGCGCCGGCGCGCCCTGGCCCGCGCCGGTGGTCGGCGTCGCGACGACGTCGAACGCGCGCGGCGTCGAGGAGGTCACGACGCGCGCGGTCGCGCCGTTGAGGCGCGCGCTCACGTAGGTGCCGTCGATGCGCTCGGTGCGCACGACCCGCGGCGCGGCCGGATCGCGCAGGTCGACCTCGGCGATCCGCGTGACGGCGCGCTGGTAGGGCTCGGGGACGAGCGCGGCGTCGCGGGTCGGCGACGTCCCGGTCGGCGGCGGCGCCGGCGTGGTCGACAGCGGCTGGGGCTCGGTCAGCAGCGACGCGTTCCAGATGATCAGCGCCCGCCGGCCGTGGACGAGCAGCTCGTGGCCCCAGCCCTCGTCGAGCTTCAGCGAGCCGAGCAGCCGCGGCGTCTTCGCGCGCGCGTCGACGACGAGCAGCCGGCCGCCCGAGATCGCGTAGATCCGCGTCCCGTCGGACTTGACGACGTCGGGCTCGTCGACCCCCTGCTCCTGCACGTTGGTCGTCGAGTAGTCGACGCCGTCGGCCGCGGGCGCCTTGGTCGGGGCGGGCGCCGGCGTGCCCTCGGCGCCGGTCTGCGGCAGCGGGCCGCCCGGCGTCGACGTCGGCGTCCCGACGGCGACCTGCGGGGACGGGACCCAGCCGGTCGCCAGCATCCCCGCCCCGCGGCTGCGCGCGAAGCGCACGAGCGCGCCGCACGAGTCGAACGCCGTCAGGCGGGCCTTCCCGGCCGCGGCGGCGCCGGCGTCGGCGACGCCGACGGTGGGCACGGCGGCGAGGGTGGCAGCCGTCGCGGCGAGGACGACGCGGGCGCGCATCTGCGAGAGCGTAGTGGGCGCAGGGGCGACTCGCGCAGCTCAGCCGCGCGCGATCACCTCGGCCGCCACGCGCTCGCCCGAGCGCACGGCGCCGTCCA
>DAIOGP010000316.1:0-1579 GCA_036745135.1 Solirubrobacteraceae bacterium | reverse complement strand
ACCAGAAGCGCTACGTCGACTCGATCCGGCGCAACACGATCACGTTCGGCATCGGCCCGGCGGGCACCGGCAAGACCTTCCTCGCCGTGGCGATGGCGGCCTCCGCGCTGGCGCGTCGCGAGGTCAACCGGATCATCCTCACCCGTCCCGCGGTCGAGGCGGGCGAGCGGCTCGGCTTCCTGCCGGGCGACCTGATGGCGAAGGTCGATCCCTACCTGCGCCCGCTCTTCGATGCGCTCGGCGACATGCTCGACCCGGACCGCGTCGCCGGCCACCTCGACCGCGGCGTGATCGAGGTCGCGCCGCTCGCGTTCATGCGCGGCCGCACGCTCAACGACTCGTTCGTGATCCTCGACGAGGCGCAGAACACGACGCCGGAGCAGATGAAGATGTTCCTGACGCGCCTCGGCTTCAACTCGCGCATGGTCGTCACGGGCGACATCACGCAGATCGATCTCTCGGCCGATCAGCGCTCGGGGCTCGTCGTCGTCGGCGAGATCCTCGACGGCATCGAGGACATCGAGTTCATCCGCTTCGGCGGCGAGGACGTGGTGCGGCACAAGCTCGTGCAGCGGATCGTCGCCGCCTACGGGGCGCGGGGCGACGCGAGCGCTGCTGCGGAGCTGCGCCCGGCGGACCGTCGGCGCGCCTGAGCGCTGCCGCGTGCTCGAGATCGAGGTCATCGGCGATGCGCTCGCGCCCGAAGTCGTGACGGCGCTGTGCGAGCTCGCGCTCGCCTCCGCGGGCATCGACGACGGCCACCTGGCGGTCGAGTTCGTGGGCAGCGAGCGGATCCGCGTGCTCAACCGCGCGTACCGGGGCGTCGACGAGCCGACCGACGTGCTGTCGTTCCCGGTCGACGAGGACGGCCCGGCGCCCGGGGGGCGCGAGCTCGGCGACGTCGCGATCTGCCCGGCGCACACGGAGGACCTCGCCGAGGCGGTGGTGCACGGCACGCTCCACCTGCTGGGCATGGACCACGAGACCGACGAGGGCGAGATGCTCGCGCTGCAAGCCGAGCTGCTGAGCTGGGTCGCGCAGGACGGCGCCGGCGGCCTCGCCGAGGCGGGCGAGGAATGACCCGCAGCGGCTTCGTCGCGCTGGCGGGACGGCCGAACGTGGGCAAGTCGACCCTGGTCAACGGCATCGTCGGCGCCAAGGTCGCGATCGTCTCCGACAAGCCGCAGACGACGCGCCGGGCGATCCGCGGCGTCGCGACGACGCCCGCATGGCAGCTCGTGCTCGTCGACCTCCCGGGCGTCCAGCGTCCGCGCGACGCGCTCACGGAGCGCATGCAGCACACGGTCGAGCGCCAGCTCGAGGACTGCGACGCGGCGCTGCTCGTGCTCAACGGCGAGCAGGGCATCGGGCCCGGCGACCGCTTCATCGCGGAGGCCCTGCGCGGCTCGAGCGTGCCCGTGACGATCGCGGTCAACAAGATCGACCGGATCGACCGCACACGCACGATCGCGGCGCTCGCGGCCGCGGCGGAGCTCGTGCCCGGCGCCGACGTCTTCCCGCTCTCGGCACGCACCGGGGCGGGCGTGCCCGAGCTGGTGGCGCATCTCGTATGCCGTCT
>DAIOGP010000315.1:0-1596 GCA_036745135.1 Solirubrobacteraceae bacterium | reverse complement strand
CGAACGCGCTCCTGCGCGTGCCGGTCGAGGATCGCGTCCTCGAGCCGCGAAGGCGGTCGCTCGGGCACCGTGTCGGCGGACGGCACGAGGTCGAGCAGCGCCGGCACGCCCGCGAGCTGGCGCTCGAGCTCCCGGCACGCCGCGCAGCCGGCGAGATGCGCGTCCACGACGCTCGCCTCGGCGGGCTCGAGCGCGCCGAGCACGTGCCCGCCCAGCAGCTCACGGCAACGCTCGCAGTCGCTCACGGTCGCCCGCCCATCTCGTCGAGCGCGAGCCGCAGGCTGCGCAGCGCGTAGGAGGTGCGGCTCTTGACCGTCCCGAGCGGAATGCCGGTGCGCTCGGCGATCTCGCGCAGCGTGAGCGACTCGAAGTGCGCCAGCCTGATCACCTCGCGGTGCTCCGGCGTGAGCCGCTCGAGCGCCGCGGCGACCTGCCAGCGCAGCGCGGCCTGCTCCAGCGCCTCGTCGACGACCGCCGGTCCCTCGGCGGGCTGGTCCTCGAGCGCGAGCGCCGGGCGCACCGCTGCGCGTCGACGCAGGTCGACGATCCGGTTGCGTGCGATCTGGAACATCCACGTGCGGAAGCTCGCGCGCCGCTCGTCGAACACGTCGGCGTTGCGCCAGACGCGCGTGAAGACGTCCTGCACGACCTCCTCGGCCAGCCCGCGGTCACCGAGCGCGTTGTACGCGAATCCGTAGAGCTCGGGGCTGTAGCTGCGGTAGAGCGCCCGCAGCGCCTCGCCGCCGCGGTCGGTGCCGAGCCGCTTGACCAGGGTGGCGTCGCTGGCGGCCATCGCCCCCAGGTATACGCCCTGCGCGCGGCCGCGGTTCGCCGACCGGGCTCAGCCGGGGTACATCGCGTCGATCTCCGCGGCGTACTTCTCGGCGATCGGCTTGCGCTTGAGCTTCATCGTCGGGGTCAGCTCGTCGCCGCCGGGCGGCCAGTCGCCGGGGACGATCGTGAAGCGCTTGACCTGCTCGACGCGCGCGAGCTGGTCGTTGGCGTGCTCGACGCCCTCGGCCACGGCGGCGATCATCGCCGGCTCGGTCGCGAGCTCCTCGAGGGACTTCCCCGCGAGCCCGTTCTGGGCGGCCCACACGGGCGCGAAGTCGGCGTCGAGCACGATCAGGGCCGTGTTGTAGTGGCGGCCGTCGCCGATCGCGCAGGCCTGGCCGATCAGCGGGCTCGCGCCCTTGAGCGTCGACTCGATGTTCGCGGGCGACATGTTCTTGCCCGCGGCGCTGATGATCAGCTCCTTCTTGCGGTCCACGATCCGGAGATAGCCCGCCTCGTCGAACTCGCCGATGTCGCCCGTCGCCAGCCAGCCCTCGGCGTCGATGGCCTCCGCGGTCTTCTCCGGCATGTTCCGGTAGCCCAGCATCACGCAGTCGCCGCGGATCAGCACCTCGCCGTCCTGCGCGAGGCGGATCTCGACGCCCGGCACCGGTGGGCCGACCGTGCCGATCCGCACCTTCCCCGGCGGGTTCACCGCGCCGCTGCCGCAGGTCTCGGACATGCCCCACAGCTCGGCGAGCTCGATGCCGATCGCGTGGAAGAACTCGAGCACCTCGCGCGGCGTCGGCGCCGCGCCGACGT
>DAIOGP010000314.1:0-1621 GCA_036745135.1 Solirubrobacteraceae bacterium | reverse complement strand
AAGCTCGCCGTGTGGAAGTTCGCCTCGTGCGACGGCTGCCAGCTCAGCCTGCTCGACTGCGAGGACGAGCTGCTCGACGTGGCCGGCGAGATCGAGATCGCCCACTTCCTCGAGGCCTCGAGCGCCGTCGTGCGCGGTCCCTACGACGTGTCGCTGGTCGAGGGCTCGGTGACGACGCCGCACGACGCGCAGCGCATCCTCGAGGTGCGGCGCAGCTCGCGGGTGCTCATCACGATCGGCGCCTGCGCCACCGCCGGCGGGATCCAGGCGCTGCGCAACCTGATCGACGTCGAGGACTTCACGCGCGCCGTCTACGCGACGCCCGCCTACGTCTCGACGCTCGCGACCTCGACGCCGATCTCCGACCACGTGCACGTCGACTTCGAGCTGCACGGCTGCCCGATCAACAAGGCGCAGCTGCTCGAGCTGCTGTCCGCGTTCCTCAACGACCGCCGGCCGGCGATCGCGTCGGCGTCGGTCTGCATGGAGTGCAAGCGGCGCGGCAACGTGTGTGTGCTGGTGGCCCACGGGACGCCGTGCCTCGGTCCGGTCACGCACGCGGGCTGCGGCGCGATCTGCCCGGCGTACGACCGCGGCTGCTATGGCTGCTACGGACCGATGGAGACGCCGAACACGGCATCGCTGACGGGCTGGCTCGCGGGGCACGGCATGGCCGAGCGGGACCTCGTGCGCGTCTACCGGACGTTCAACGCGAACGCGCCGGCGTTCCGCGAGCAGAGCGCGGCGCTCGAGGAGGACGCGGGATGAGCGCCGCAGGCGCCGCGGGCGGGAACGGCAAGGGCCGCAAGCGCACGCGCACGATCAAGGTCGACGCGCTCGCGCGGGTCGAGGGCGAGGGGGCGATGAAGGTGGTCGTCCGCGACGGGCGCCTCGAGACGATCGAGCTGCGGATCTACGAGCCGCCGCGCTTCTTCGAGGCGATGCTGCGCGGGCGCGACTTCACCGAGGCTCCCGACATCACCGCGCGCATCTGCGGCATCTGCCCGGTCGCCTACATCATGAGCGCGACCAACGCGATGGAGGACGCCTGCGGCGTCACGGCTCCCGAGCCGATCGACCGCCTCCGCCGCCTGGTCTACTGCGGCGAGTGGCTCGAGAGCCATGGCCTGCACGTGATCGCGCTGCACGCGCCCGACTTCCTCGGCTACGACGGCGTCGTCCAGATGGCGCGCGACCACCGCGAGCTCGTCGAGCGGGGCCTGTTCGTCAAGAAGGCGGGCAACGAGCTGATCGCGGCGATCGGCGGGCGCGAGATCCACCCGATCAACCTGCGCGTCGGCGGCGTCTACCGCGCGCCGCGGCAGGCGGAGCTCGCGGGGCCGCGCGAGTCGCTGCAGCGCGCGCGCGAGCACGCGCTCGAGCTGCTGCGCTGGGCGGCCACGCTCGACTACCCCGAGCTCGAGCGCGACTACGTGTTCGTCGCGCTGCGGGCGCCGGACGAGTACGCGATCCAGCGCGGGCGGATCGCGTCGAGCACGGGGCTCGACATCCACGTCTCCGCATACGAGGAGCACTTCGTCGAGGAGCACGTCGAGCGCTCGACCGCGCTGCACTCGCGGATGGTCGGCGAGGAGCGCCCCTACCTCTGCGGCCCGATGGC
>DAIOGP010000313.1:0-1638 GCA_036745135.1 Solirubrobacteraceae bacterium | reverse complement strand
CACAAGGTCTACATCCTCGACGAGGCGCACATGCTCTCCTCCCAGGCGTGGAACGCGTTCCTCAAGACGCTCGAGGAGCCCCCGCCGAACACGATCTTCGTGCTCGCGACGACCGAGGCGCAGAAGGTGCTGCCGACGGTCGTCGACCGCTGCCACCGGTTCGACTTCCAGCGCCCCGGGGTGCCCGAGATCGCCGGCGTCCTCCGTCGCGTCTGCGCAGCGGAGGGGATCGAGGCTCCCGACGAGGCGCTCGCGCTGATCGCCCGCGCGGCCACGGGCAGCTTCCGCGATGCCCTCGGCACGCTCGAGCAGCTCGTCACCTACGCCGGTCCGTCGATCGCGCAGCCCGACGTCCTCGCGGTGCTCGGCGTGGCCGACGTCGAGCTGCTGCTCGCGGCCGTCGACGCCGTCGCCGCGCACGATGCGCGCGCGGCGCTGCTGACCGTCGAGCGGCTCGCCGCCTCGGGTCGCGACCTCGGCCAGTTCTACCGCGACCTCGAGGCCCACCTGCGGGCGCTGCTCGTCGTGCAGACGCTCGGCGAGGTGCCGGAGACGCTGCGGCTCACCGCCGAGCACGACGCCCGCGTCGCCGATCAGGCCGGACGGGTCGGGAGCGCCGAGGTCGTCCGGCTGCTCGACGCGCTCGCCGCCGCGCTCGGCGCGGTCAAGGACGGCGCCGACCAGCGCATCCAGCTCGAGCTGGCGCTCGCGAAGGCGGCCGCGCCGCGCATCGACCATTCGATGCGCGCGCTCCTGGCCCGCATCGAGCGCCTCGAGGGCCGCGGCGGCGTGGCCGAGGCGCCCTCGGCACGGCCCGAGGCCCCGACCCCGACCCCGACCCCGCCCGAGCGCCCGGCCCCACCTTCGCACGACGCTCCCGCCGGAGCCGCAGGCACCGGCGAGGCGCCGGCGAGCACGCCGTTCCCGCGCCACGAGGCAGCCCGCGAGGCCGCCGCCGCGCAGGTGCCCGCGCCGGTCGAGGCGATCGCCGCGCAGGTGCCCGCGCCGGTCGAGGCGATTGCAGAGCCGGCGGCCGCGCCGGCCGCGCCGGCGATCGCCGAGCCGACGCCCGCGACCGATGCCGCCGGCGCGCTCGATCCCGACCTGGTGCGCGACGTCTGGCCCGCGGTGCTCGAGCAGGTCGGCGCGGCGAACGCGATGCTCGGGGCGCTGCTGCGGGACGCGCGGATCGTCGCCGCAAGCGGCGAGACGCTGACGCTCGGCTTCGCCGCGTCGGCGTCGTTCCTCAAGAAGAAGGCCGAGAGCCGCGAGAGCCAGGAGCTCATCGCGAGCGCGGTGGCGAGCGTCACGGGCGCCCGTCCGCGCCTCGCGTTCGAGCTGCGCGACGACCTCGATCCGGCCGGCGCGACCGGCGCGGCTGCCGAGTCGCTGACGCCGGACGAGTGGGTCGAGCGGTTCGTCTCCGAGTTCAGCGCGGAGGAGATCGTCCCCCACGAGGAAGGCAGCGAGTGATGCCCCAACCGCCGAACATGCAGCAGATGCTCAAGCAGGTCCAGAAGATGCAGCAGGACATGGTCGCCGCGCAGGAGAAGCTCAAGGACGAGCAGGTCGAGGCGTCGGCCGGGGGCGGGATGGTCACCGCGACGATGTCCGGCGACCTCGTGCTGAAGTCGATCA
>DAIOGP010000312.1:0-1640 GCA_036745135.1 Solirubrobacteraceae bacterium | reverse complement strand
CCGAACGGGCCGGTGCCGCGGTCGTACTGCTTGCGCTTCTCGGGGTCGCCGAGCACGTCGTAGGCGGCCGAGATCTGCTTGAAGCGCTCCTCCGCGGCCTTGTCGCCCTTGTTCTGGTCGGGGTGGTAGCGACGGGCCAGCTTGCGGTAGGCCTTCTTGACGTCCTCCTGCGAGGCCTTCTTGTCGACGCCGAGCGTCTTGTAGAGGTCGGGGCGCGTGGCCATCGCGAGCGCGTGCCTTACTGGGCGACGACCACCCGGGCGGGACGCAGCACGGTCTCGCCCATGCGGTAGCCCTGCTGGTAGACCTCGACGACCGTGCCGGCCGCGGCGCCCTCGACCGGCTGCTGCGCCATCGCCTCGTGCTGGGTCGGGTCGAAGTGCTCGCCCTGCGGCGAGTAGGGCTCGATGCCGGCCCGCGCAAGCGCCGCGGTCAACTCCGACTGCACGAGCCGGATGCCTTCCGCGAGCCGGTGCTCAGCTTCGTCCTCGCCGCGCGGCTCCGCCGCGGCGAGCGCCAGCGCGAGGTTGTCGAGCGCGGGCAGCAGCTCCTTCGCGAGCCGCGCCGCGCCGCGGTCCTGCGCGAGCGCGGCGTCACGCGCCGCGCGCTTGCGGTAGTTCTCGAAGTCCGCCTGCGTCCGTTGCGCGAGGGCGAGGTACTCGTCGCGCTCCCGGGCCTTGGCCACGAGCTCGTCGAGATCGTGCTCGACGCGCTCCTCGGCCGCCGCGCCCGAGGCCTCCGCCTCGTCCTGCGCCGGCACGACCGGATCCGGATCCGGGGCGGCCGCTGCCGCGGCCTCCACCGGGTCGCCAGCGCGGGCCGCCGCGGCATCCGCGGCGGCCGGCCCGGGCGCGTCCTGTCCGCGCGCGGCCATCAGCGGGCCTCGTCCACGACCTCGGCGTCGACGACCTCGTCCTCGGCCTCGGGCGCGGCGCCGTCGGGCGCGGCGCCGTCGTACGCGGCGCCGTCGGCCGCGGCCGCCTGCGTGGCCTGGGCCTGCTCGTACATCGCGGCCGAGATCTTGTGGAACGCCGTCTGCAGCTCCTCGGTCCTGGCGTTGATCTCGCCCGCGTCCTCGGAGGACAGCGAGTCGCGCACGGCCTTGATCGCCGCGCCGATCTCCTCGCGCGAGGCATCGTCGATCTGCTCGCTCAGCTCCTTGAGCTGCTTGTCCGCCTGGTACGCGGCGTTCTCGCCGTTGTTGCGCGCCTCGGCGAGCTCGCGCAGGCGGCGGTCCTCGTCGGCGTGGGACTCGGCGTCCTGGACCATCCGCTTGATCTCGTCCTGCGCGAGCCCCGAGCCGGACTTGATCTCGATCTTCTGCTCCTTGCCGGTGCCGAGGTCCTTCGCCGACACGTTGAGGATGCCGTTGGCGTCGATGTCGAACCCGACCTCGACCTGCGGGATGCCGCGCGGCGCCGGCGGGATGCCGGTGAGCTGGAACTTGCCCAGCGACTTGTTGTACGTCGCCATCTCGCGCTCGCCCTGCAGGACGTGGATCTCGACCGAGGGCTGGTTGTCCTCGGCGGTCGAGAAGACCTCCGACTTGCGCGTCGGGATCGTCGTGTTGCGCTCGATCAGCTTCGTCATCACGCCGCCCTTGGTCTCGATCCCGAGCGTCAGCGGCGTGACGTCGAGCA
>DAIOGP010000311.1:0-1641 GCA_036745135.1 Solirubrobacteraceae bacterium | reverse complement strand
TACGACGAATGGTCTCCGGACGCGCGAGCGCTGGACCTCGTCGGCGACAAGTGGACGCTGCTGATCGTTCGCGATCTCGCCGCGGGCCCGCGGCGGTTCGTCGAGATCCAGCGCGTGCTGCCCGGCATCTCGACCGAGCAGCTGCGCTCGAGGCTCAACCGGATGGTCGCGGACGGCCTGCTCACGCGCGAGCGCTACCGCGAGGTGCCGCCGCGCGTCGACTACGAGCTCACCGACCGCGCCCGTGACCTCATGCCGGTCCTCGGTGCGCTGGCGCGCTGGGGCTTCCGCTGGACGTGGGGCGAGCCCAACGAGGGCGAGTACATCGACGTCGGCGCGATCTTCCGCCTGATCCCGGGGTTGTTCCGCCCGGAGGACATCAACGGGCGCACGGTCGAGCTGACCGTTCGCCGCGAGCCCGAGACGTCGTCGCGGCACTACCTGATCGGCACCGAGACCGATCTCGTCACGATCGCGGAGCGCCCCGCTCCAGAGGCCGACGCCCACGTGGCGGGCACCCAGTCGGCATGGGTCGCGGCCCTCGGCCCGCGCCGCCTGCGCGACGGGCTCAGCATCACCGGCGACGCCGCCGCCGCCGAAGAGCTGCTCGACGCGCTCGACCGCGCCGCGGTCGCCTCGCGGGTCTAGCCGACCACCTACAGACCGTAGCCCGACGCCGCGACGAAGGCGCCCGCCATGGCGCGGTAACCCGCGTCCGTCGGGTGCGGGTCGCCCGGGGCGCCCTTCGAGCAGTAGAACGTCAGCCGGCAGACCCGCGCCCGGCGGGCGCTCGCCTTGCCCCAGCCATTGAGCGCGCTGAACATGTCCGCGACCCGGGCAAGTGACGCATCGGCCGCTGCTGTGATCCTCCTGCCGAGCGAGCGGTAGAGCGGCTCGGCGCGAGTGAACCTGTCCGCCTCGGGATTCCAGGCGCCGGTCACGATGATCTCGCTGTCCGGAGCGGCGGCTCGCAGGTCCTCGAGTATCGATCGCAGGCGCGACCCGAATGCCCTGATCGCGCGCGCGGCGCGCTTGCCCTTCGCGCTCAGCGGCGCCAGGTCGTTGCCCCAGAGCGTCACCGTGATCGGGCTGACTTCGCCTGGATGCCCGCGTAGGAAGTCGAGCGCCGCCTTCAGCTGGGGGCCGCGGAATGCGTCGTGGAGCTTGAATCCGTCCTCGAGCCCGGCGCAGCCGCCGCGCTTGAACGTGACTGACGACTCGCCCGGGCAGCTGTAGTTGACCGTCGCGATCCCGGGAGCGAGCCGGCGCAGCCGCTTGGCGAAGACGTTGACGTAGCCGGTGCTGAATGTCTCCGGCGCGGCTCCGGGCCGCTTGGTGGGCTGGAAGCCGTAGGCCATCGAGTCGCCGAGCGCGAGGTAGTACTTCTGCGGCGGCTGGTAGACGGGCGTCGCCCCGAAGGCCGACTGGCCTGCGGGGGCGAGAGCGACGGCGAACGCGACTCCCGCCGCTGCCGCTGCGGACCGCGAGCGCTTCCCCACGGAGCCAGCTTATGACCGGTCGCCGCCCCTGTCCAGCGTCGGCGTTGGCGCCCGCGGGACGTGGGCTTCTGCCTATGCAATGCTTAGGCAATGGCGGCTGATCTGAGCCTCGGCGACGCGGCGCGGGCGCTCGGCGTCAGCG
>DAIOGP010000310.1:0-1663 GCA_036745135.1 Solirubrobacteraceae bacterium | reverse complement strand
CCGCGCCCTGGAACGGCTCGACCGCGCTCGGGTGGTTGTGCGACTCGACCTTGAACGCGACCGCGAGCCCGCCGCCGACGTCGACGGCGCCCGCGTTCTCGCCCGGCCCGAGCACCATCCGCGGCCCCTCGGTCGGCAGCGTCGCGAGCAGGCGCTTGGAGTGCTTGTAGGCGCAGTGCTCGGACCACATCAGCGAGAACATCGCCAGCTCGACCTCGCCCGGCTCGCGCTCGAGCTTCGCGACGATCAGCTCGTACTCGGCATCGGTGAGACCGAGCTCGCGGTGCCGCGAGGCGGGCGCGGACGTGCTCATGCGGCCACCGCCGCCGGCGCGAGCTCGAACGCGCCGCGGGCGACGATCCACGCCGCTCCGCCGACGTGGACGGACGCGATCGCCTCGGCGGAGCCCTCGACGCGCGCGAGCAGCGTGCTCGGCCGCCCGATCGCGGCGCCCTGGGAGACCTCGATCTCCGCGCCGAAGGCGATCCGCCCGTGGCGCGCGAGGTGGCAGGCGAGCGGGCCCGCGGCCGAGCCCGTCGCCGGGTCCTCCGGCACGCCGTCGGCCGGAGCGAACATGCGCGTCGTGAAGCTCGCGCCCGCGCCCGCGAAGCAGTTGAACCCCACCGCCGGCTGCGCGCTGTCGCGCGCGAGGCGCGCCAGCGCGCCCAGGTCGGGCTCGAGCGCCGCGACCGCGGCCGCGTCGGCGAGCGCGACGAACAGGTGCGCGATCCCGTTGTCGGAACGCACGACCGAGAGCTCCGAGCGCTCCACGCCGAGCGCCGCGAGCAGCGCGTCGGCGTGGGCATAGGGAGCGAACGTCGGCAGCGGCTGGCGCATCCACCCGAACGCGGGCCGCTCGCCCTCGTAGGTGAGCGTCACCGGCACCAGGCCGCCGGCGGTCTCGAGCACGACCTCGTCGCGCCGCGCGGCGGCGCCGAGCACGAACGCCGTCCCGAGCACGGGATGGCCCGCGAACGCCAGCTCCGCGACCGGCGAGAAGATCCGGATGCGCGCGTCGCCGCCGGCGGTCGCCGGCAGGACGAACGCGGTCTCGGAGAAGTTGAGCTCGCGCGCGAGCGGCTGCAGGAGCTCCTCCGGGATCGCCGCCGCCTCGGTGAAGACGCCGAGCTGGTTGCCGGCCAGCGGCCGGTCGGTGAACACGTCGCAGACGGTGTAGGGGAAGCCGGCCATCAGGCGGCGACCGTCGCGCCGACGTGCGCGGCCATCGACTCGAACAGCGCCAGCCCGTCGACTGAGCCGGTCAGGGGGTCGACGGCGTGCTCGGGGTGCGGCATCAGCCCGAACACGTTCCCGGTCGCGTTCGACACGCCGGCGACGTCGCGGGCCGAGCCGTTGGGGTTCTGCCCCGGCGCGTAGCGCAGCAGCACCTGGCCGGCGCGCTCGAGCTCGTCGAGCGTCGCCTCGGGCGCCCAGTAGCGGCCGGTCGTGTGCTTGACGGGGATCGAGAGGCGCCGGCCGGCGGCGCATGCGCGCGTGAACGGCGTCGCGGCGTTGACGACCTCGAGCTCGACCTGGCGGCAGAGGAAGCGCAGCCCGTCGTTCGGGAGCAGCGCCCCGGGCAGCAGGCCCGCCTCGCACAGCACCTGGAAGCCGTTGCAGATCCCGAGCACGAGCCCGCCGCCCGCGGCGAACTCGGCGACCG
>DAIOGP010000309.1:0-1671 GCA_036745135.1 Solirubrobacteraceae bacterium | reverse complement strand
GGTGCACACGGTCGGAATGCGCTTCGCGCTCGACCTCGCGTGGCTCGACGCGAGCGGTCGCATCGTGCGCCTCGACGTCGGCGTCGGGCCGGGGCGCCTGCGCGCCTGCCGCGCCGCCCACGCGGTGCTCGAGCTCCCCGCCGGCGGCGCCGACCGCCACAGGCTCGCCGTCGGGGACGTCCTCGCCCCCGAACGGCGCGAAGCCCGGCCGCCGGGCCGGGCTTCGCGTGATGCATCGGACTGAGCCGCGCGCGATCAGACGCGCTGGATCAGTGTGCCGGTGCCCAGCCCGCCGCCGCAGCACATCGTCACGAGGCCGACCTCCTTGTCGGAGCGCTCGAGCTCGTGCAGCAGCGTCGTGATCAGGCGCGCGCCGGTCGAGCCGAGCGGATGCCCGAGCGCGATCGCGCCGCCGTTGACGTTGACGCGGTCCATGTCCGGCCCCAGCTCGCGCTGCCACGCGGCGACCACCGAGGCGAACGCCTCGTTGATCTCGATCAGGTCGATGTCGTCGATCGCCATCCCGTTGCGCTCGAGCAGCTTGCGCGTCGCCGGGATCGGTCCGGTGAGCATCATCACCGGGTCGACGCCGACGGTCGTCTGATCGACGATCTTCGCGCGCGCCTTCAGCCCCAGCGCCTTCGCCTTGTCCGCGTCCATCAGCAGCACGGCGGCGGCGCCGTCGGAGATCTGCGAGGCGTTGCCGGCCGTCACGCGGCCGTCCTCGCGGAACGCCGGCTTGAGCGCCGCGAGCCCCTCGAGCGTCGTGTCCGGCCGGATGCCCTGGTCGGTCACGAGCTTCGAGCCGTTGACCTGGAAGGGCACGATCTCGCGCTCGAAGCGGCCCTCCTCGGTCGCCTGGTGCGCCCGCGCGTGCGAACGCACGCCCAGCTCGTCGAGCTCCGAGCGCGGGATCTCCCACTTGTCCGCGATCAGCTCGGCGCTGATCCCCTGCGGGACGAGGTTGTAGCGCTCCATCAGCGCCGGCGGCCACGGCGAGCCGACCTGGTCGACCCAGTTGAAGCCGACGCCCATCGGGATGTGGCCCATGTGCTCGACGCCGCCGCCGATCACCGCGTCGTGCACGCCCGCGGCGATCAACGCAGCGCCGAAGTTCACGGCCTGCTGCGCCGACCCGCACTGGCGGTCGATCGTCGTCGCGGGCGTCTCGATCGGCAGCCCCGCCTGCAGCCAGGCGTTGCGCCCGACGTTGAACATCTGCTCGCCGTACTGCTGCACGCAGCCCGTGATCACGTCCTCCACCTCGCCGGCCGGAATGCCGGCGCGCTCGATGACCTCGGTGAAGCACGTCCCGAGCAGCTCGTTCGGATGGGTGTCCTTGTAGTAGCCCTTCTCGGGGTGGCCGCGCCCGATCGGCGTGCGGACCGCCTCGACGATCACGACCTCGCGGCCATGTGCGTGATGCATGCTCGTGCCTCCGTGTCTGCGCTTGAGCCGGCGTGGGCGGCGTGCCCATGCGCCCGCTGTGGGCGATCAATGCTAGACGACTGACTGACCAGTCAACCAACGCGGCGGCCGGGCTCGTGGCGCGCTAGCGTCCGAGCCCGGGATGACACGCGCAATCGATGAGCGCCTGGGAATCGTCGGCGGCGGCGCGATCGCCACCGGGCTCGCCGCGACCGCGGCACGGCTCGGCCCGGTGACGGTCGT
>DAIOGP010000308.1:0-1689 GCA_036745135.1 Solirubrobacteraceae bacterium | reverse complement strand
TTCGTGCTCCCTCACACCACCACCTCCTGCGCGTAGGTCGCGCGTGTCTCCCGCACGACCTGGGCGTAGACGTCTTCCATGGGCAGGCCGGCCTCGATCATGCGGCGCTGGCGCTGGGCGCCGTTGCGCTCGGGGAGCTGGACGTCGAGCTCGAGCTCCGCGCGCAGCGGCGCGGTCCACTCGAGCAGCCGCTCGAGCGCCCCAGCGGCCGGATACTCGAGCGCCCGCTCGAGGTCGATCAGCGTGCCGTCGAGTCCGAAGCGGACGGCGCGCCAGAGGTTCTCCTCGATCAGCCGGCGTGGCGGATCGACGAACGGGACTTCGTCGTCGATGTCGCGAGCCGCCTGCGCGACGCACGCGACGATCAGCGCCGCGAGCCCGTCGGACTCGGCCGCCGTCGCCTGCGCGTCGCAGATCCGCACCTCGACCGTGCCGAAGCTGAGGTGCGGGCGGATCGACCACCAGACCTGCGTGTACTCGACGATCGAGCGCGTGCGGACGAGGAACTCGAGGTAGTCGCGGAACGCCTGCCAATCGCCGTAGGCGTCGGGCACCCCGCAGCGGGGAAAGCTCTTCGTGAAGCTCTGCGTGCGCGCCGTGTGCAGGCCCGAGTCGCGGCCGTCGAGGTAGGGCGAGTTGGCGGAGATCGCGAGCAGCAGGGGCAGCACCGGGCGGAGCCGGTCGCAGACCCGCACCGCGCGGTCGATGTCGCGCACGCCGACGTGGACGTGGAGCGAGAACGTGTTGTTGCGCCACGCCACGTACTTGAGCCCGTCCTCGACGCGGCGGTAGTGCTCGGTGTCGATGATCCGCTGCTCGCGGTAATCGGCCCAGGGGTGCGTTCCGGTCGCGCCGAGCGCGACGCCGCGCGCGCCGGCCAGGGCGAACAGGCGGCGCCGCAGGTCGCGCTGGCTCGCCGCGGCCGCGTGCAGGTCCACGCCCCGCCCGGAGCGGATCTCGATCTCGGACGAGATCAGCTCCCCCGCGATCGCGGCCCCGAGCGGCGGGTCGTCGGTCGCCGCGTCGCGCAGCTCCTCGAAGCGGGGGGCCAGGTCGAGCGTCGCGGGGTCGAGCAGGGCGAACTCCTCCTCGAGCCCGACGGTGAAGTCGGTCGAGGTGGCGAAGGTCGCTGCGGCGCTGTCGAGGTCGATGGTCACGATGGTCGCCCGGTCGCGGGCGCGGCTGGCTCCGTTAGATGGTTGATTTCGCCCGTAGCCCCGCTACAGGCTTCGCGAATTCGGAATCAGCCATCTAAGTCAGGTAGAAGTAGAGCGCGTAGAGGAGGTCGACGGCGGGGCTCGAGGTGTGCACGGTCACCTCGGGCGGCACCTGCAGCAGCGCCTCGGAGTAGTTGAAGATGATCTTGACCCCGGCCTCGACGAGATCGTCGGCGAGCGCCTGGGCCGCGGCGGTCGGCACGGCGAGCACGCCGACGACGATGTCCTCCTCCTCGACGACCTGCGTGAGGTCGTCGGTGAGCCGGACGACGTGGCCGCCGACGCGCTGACCCACCTTCTTGGGGTCGGTCTCGAAGATCGCCACGACGCGAAACCCGTGGTCGGCGAAGATGTCGGAGCTCGCGATGGCCTTACCGAGATGGCCTGCGCCGAACAGCGCGATGTTGTGCTGTCCCGAGGTGCGCAGGATCTTGCGGATCTGCGACACCAGCGAGTCGACGTTGTAGCCGAC
>DAIOGP010000307.1:0-1693 GCA_036745135.1 Solirubrobacteraceae bacterium | reverse complement strand
TGGACTCGATGGACCTCGAGCGCGAGAAGGGCATCACGATCCTCGCCAAGAACACCGCGGTCCGCCACGGCGCCGTCAAGCTCAACATCGTCGACACGCCGGGCCACGCGGACTTCGGCGGCGAGGTCGAGCGTGGCCTGACGATGGTCGACGGCGTGCTGCTGCTCGTCGACGCGAGCGAGGGGCCGCTGCCCCAGACCCGCTTCGTGCTGCGCAAGGCGCTCGAGCTGAACCTCCCCGTGATCCTCGTGGTCAACAAGGTCGACCGGCCCGACGCGCGGATCGGCGAGGTGATCGACGAGGTCTACGAGCTGTTCCTCGACCTCGACGCGCGCGAGGACCAGATCGAGTTCCCGATCGTCTACACGAACGCGCGGGCCGGCTGGGCGGCGCTCGAGGAGGGCGTCGTCGGCACCGACCTGACGCCGCTGCTCGACCTGCTCGTCGAGCGCATCCCGCCGCCCCACTACGAGCCCGGGCACCCGCTGCAGGCGCTCGTCACGAACCTCGATGCCTCGCCGTTCCTCGGCCGCCTCGCGCTGTGCCGCGTGCGCAACGGCACGATCCGCCGCGGCCAGACGGTCGCGTGGTGCCGCGCGGACGGCACGATCGAGCGCGCCAAGGTCGCCGAGCTCTACGTGACCGAGGCGCTCGACCGCGTCGAGGCCCAGGAGGCCGGCCCGGGCGAGCTGATCGCCGTCGCCGGGCTGCCGGACGTGACGATCGGGGAGACGCTCGCCGACCCCGAGGACCCACGCCCGCTGCCGGTGATCACAGTCGACGAGCCGTCGCTGTCGGTCACGGTCGGCATCAACACGTCGCCGCTCGCCGGCCAGGACGGCTCGAAGCTGACCGCGCGCCAGGTGCGCGCGCGACTCGACCAGGAGCTCGTGGGCAACGTCTCGATCCGCGTGCGCGACACCGAGCGCCCGGACGCGTGGGAGGTCCAGGGCCGCGGCGAGCTGCAGCTCGCGGTGCTCGTCGAGCTGATGCGGCGCGAGGGCTTCGAGCTGACGGTCGGGCAGCCTCAGGTCGTGACGCGCGAGATCGACGGCCGGGTCCACGAGCCGGTCGAGCGCCTCGCCATCGACGTGCCGGAGGACTACGTCGGCGTCGTCACGCAGCTGCTCGCGCTGCGCAAGGGCCGCCTCGAGCAGATGGTCAACCACGGGACCGGGTGGGTGCGGATGGACTACCTCGTCCCCGCGCGCGCGCTGATCGGCTTCCGCACCGAGTTCCTCACGGAGACCCGCGGCACGGGCCTGATCCACCACGTCTTCGACCGCTGGGAGCCGTGGCACGGCGAGCTGCGCACGCGGCCGAGCGGCTCGCTCGTCGCCGATCGGCGCGGTACGACCGCCGCGTTCGCGCTGTTCAACCTGCAGGAGCGCGGGCGCCTGTTCGTCGGACCGGGCGAGGAGGTCTACGAGGGGATGATCGTCGGCGAGCACGCGCGCGCCGAGGACCTCGACGTCAACGCGACGAAGGAGAAGCACCTCACGAACATCCGCTCCTCGACGTCGGACCAGCTCGTGCGGCTCGTGCCGGCGCACCTGCTCTCGCTCGACCAGGCGCTCGAGTTCCTGCGCGAGGACGAGTGCGTCGAGGTCACGCCGCACGCGGTGCGGCTGCGCAAGGTCGCGCTCGACGCGACGGCGCGCGTGAAGCTCGCCCGCGGCCGCGCGCGCGACCG
>DAIOGP010000306.1:0-1710 GCA_036745135.1 Solirubrobacteraceae bacterium | reverse complement strand
CGCGGCGCGCTGATGGCGGAGACGCTCGAGCGCCTCGACGCGCTCGGGATCGATACCGCGGAGGTGCGGGCGAACGACCGCAAGCTGCTGTTCGCCGACGTCGGGCTCGTGACGATGCGCCCGTCGGACGTGCCCACGTACGTCGAGGCCGGCGCGGCCGACCTGGGCATCGTCGGCAAGGACGTGCTGATGGAGCAGTCCGAGCGCGAGGTCTACGAGCTGCTCGACCTCGGCTACGGCCGCTGCACGATGGTGCTCGCGTCGGTCGCCGGGCCCGACCGCGGCGCCGAGGCGCTGCGTCGGCTGGGGACGATCCGCATCGCGACGAAGTACCCCCGCATCGCCGCGCGCTGGGCTCAGGACACGGGTCGCCAGGCCGAGATCGTCGAGGTCAAGGGCTCCGTCGAGCTCGCGCCGCTGACCGGGCTCGTCGACGCGATCGTGGACCTCACCGCCACGGGCACGACGCTTGCGGAGAACGACCTCGTGATCCGCGAGGAGATCGCCGTCTCGACCGCGCGGCTGATCTCGAACCCCGTCGCGCACAAGCTCAAGGCCGCCGCGATCGACGACGTCGTGGAGCGGTTGCGTGCGCTGTGAGCGCTTCGCCGCCGACCCCGATCCCGTCGCGCTCGCGGCGCGCGTGCGCGCCCTCGTGCCGTCGCCCGGCTCCGTCGCGGCGCCCGTCGCCGAGATCGTCGCCCGCGTGCGCGCCGAGGGCGATGCCGCGCTCGTCGACCTGACGCGCCGCTTCGACACCCAGGGCGCGGAGCCGCCGCCGCTGCGCGTGCCGGCAGCTGACCTCGGGGCGGCGCTCGCAGCGCTCGACCCCGGCGTCCGCGCCGGCCTCGAGGTGGCGATCGCGAACGTCCGGGCCGTCGCCCAGGCGGGGCTCGCCGACCCGGTCGAGGTCGCGCTCCCTCAAGGTCAGCGGGTCCTGCTGCGGGAGGTCCCGGTGCGCCGCGCCGCGGTCTACGTGCCGGGCGGGCGGGCCCCGTACGCCAGCACCGTCGTGATGGGCGCGGTGACCGCGCGCGCGGCGGGCGTCCCCGAGGTCTGCGTGTGCGCGCCGCCCGGGCCGTCGGGCGTGCACCCGACCATCCTCGCCGCGTGCGCGCTGTGCGACGTCGACGAGGTCTACGCCGTCGGCGGCGCCCAGGCGATCGCCGCGCTCGCCTACGGCACGCGGACGATCCCGGCCGTTGACGTGATCGTCGGCCCGGGGAACGCCTACGTGACGGAGGCCAAGCGCCAGGTCTTCGGCGCCGTCGGCATCGACGGGCTCGCGGGGCCGAGCGAGCTCTGCGTCGTGCTCGAGGACGTCCGCGACGCGCCCGTGGCCGCGCTCGACCTCCTCGCCCAGGCCGAGCACGGGCCGGACAGCCTCGTCGTCGCGGTCGCGCCGAGCGCCACCGTGCTCGACGCCGTCGCAGCGCAGCTGGCGGCGCTCGCGCCCGCCCGGCCCAGCGCCCACGACGCTCCCTGCGCGCTCGTCGAGGCCCCGTGGCTCGACGCGGCGCTCGCGTTCGCCGACGCGCTGGCGCCCGAGCACCTCGAGCTGATCGGCGCCGGGGCGGAGGCGCTGGCGCCGCGCGTGCGCGCCGCGGGCTGCGTCTTCGTCGGCGCGAGCAGCGCGACGGCGTTCGGCGACTACGTCGCCGGCTCCAATCACGTCCTGCCCACGGGCGGCGCGGCGCGCTTCGCCTCGGG
>DAIOGP010000305.1:0-1715 GCA_036745135.1 Solirubrobacteraceae bacterium | reverse complement strand
CGCTCGCGATGTCGATCTTCGCGCTCGTCGTGCTCTCGATGTGCTTGCGCAGGCCGGCCGAGGTCCGGGCGAGCTCGGCGACGGCCTTCGCGACGAAGCCGAAGACGAACGCCGTCAGCGCCAATCCGAGCGACCAGCCGAGGAGCCCGCCGAGCGACGAGCGCAGCGCGAAGGCGGCCGGCGAGCGCAGCAGGAAGTGGCGCGGCGCGTGCTCCTCGCTGTGGGCGAGCAGGGAGGCGCCGACGTCGCGCCGGCGCGCGATCCACACGGCCGCGCCGACGAGCGCCGCGATCCACGCGAGCAGCGGCAGCAGCGCGATCGGCCGCCAGCCGGTCAGCGGGCGCAGCTCCTCGATCCAGCCGAGTGGCGTGAACCAGCGTAGCCAGCCGAGCGACGAGGACCCGTCGGCCGCGACGCGGATCACGAACGCCGCGGCGAAGACCGCGCTCGCGAGCGCGGCCGCCTCGCGCCGGACGGCGGCGAGCTGCGCGGTCAGCGCGCCGACCGCCGCGAACGCCGGCGCGGCGATGCACAGCGCGAGCGCCAGCCACAGCGCGCCGCCGACCGAGATGTCCCCCGGCAGCGCGCCCCCGAGCAGCAGCGCGAGCGCGGTGAGGGCGAACAGCGCGCCCGTCCCGACGCCCACCGCGGCGAGCGTCGCGAGCGTCGCCCGCGCCCGGGTGATCGGCGCGGCGAGCAGCGTCTCCCAGCGACCGGAGTCCTCCTCGCCGCGCAGCAGGCGCGTGGCGACGAGCAGCCCCCAGACGCCCGCGACCATCGGCAGCAGGCCGAGCGTGCGCCACGCGACGAACCCGCCGACCGTGTCGACGTCGCGCGCGGGGCCGAACAGCGCGCGGATGCCGCTGTTCGACAGGAGGCCGGTCAGCAGCTGCTCGCGCTCGGCGGCCGTGCCGTAGGTCGACTTGTAGGCGAAGATCGACGTCAGCACCGTGAGCGCGAAGACCGCGCCCCAGGTCAGCGCGCCGCGCAGCAGCCCGCGCAGCGCGACGCGTCCGACCAGCAGCGCGGCCCGATCAGCGCTCGGCACCGTAGTGGGCCAGGAAGAGGTCTTCGAGCGAGGGCTCGCGGCTCGTCAGGTGGGTCGGCTTGGCCGCGGCGATCGCCTCGAGCACCGGCCCCATCGCGCCGTGGAGGTGGAACGTGAGGCGCTGGTCGGTCACCTCGAGGCCCTCGACCCCCTCGATGCCGCGCAGGTCGGGCACCGGCCCCGGGAACGTCGCCTCGATCGTCACCGCCGAGAGGTGGCGCAGCTCGGCGAACGTGCCGACCTCGACGAGGCGCCCGCGACGCAGGATCCCGACGCGGTCCGCCGTGGCCTCGACCTCCGCGAGCAGGTGCGAGGAGAGGAAGACCGTCTGCCCGCGCGCCTTGGCCTCGGCGAGGCACTCGCGGAAGACCACCTTCTTGAGCGGGTCCAGCCCGCTCGTCGGCTCGTCGAGCACGAGCAGCTCCGGGCGGCTCATGAACGCGGCGATCAGCGCCACCTTCTGGCGGTTGCCGGTCGAGAACGCGCGCACGTGCTTGTCGGCCTCGAGCTCGAAGCGCTCGACGAGCTCGTCGCGGTAGGCGGCGTCGACGCTCCCGTGCAGGCCGGCGAGCAGGTCGAACGTCTCGTGCGCCGTGAGCTGGGGCCACAGCGTCGGGTCCGCCGAGACGAACGCGAGCCGGCGGTGGATCTCGACCGGCTCGGCCCA
>DAIOGP010000304.1:0-1724 GCA_036745135.1 Solirubrobacteraceae bacterium | reverse complement strand
TGATGAAGCTGATCGACGCGCTCGAGGAGAACGACGACGTCGGCGAGGTCCACGCCAACTTCGACGTCGACGCGGCCGTGCTCGAGCGCGTGCTGGGCTGACCACGATGGGCTCGGCGCACGAGCTGGTCGAGCAGGCCGTCGTCGCGCACGGCGGGTGGGAGCGCTGGCGCGGAGCGTCGGAGCTGACCGCGCGCGTGCGCTCCGGCGGGTTCCTGCTCGCGACGCGCTGCCGCCGCGGCGCGCTGCGCGACTACGTCGTGCGCGTCTCGACGACCGAGCCGCGCGCGACGTTCGAGCCGTATCCGACGGCCGGCCGGCCCGGTCGCGGCACCTTCGAGCCCGACCGCGTCCGGATCGAGCGACCCGACGGCTCGGTCGCCGAGCGTCGCGATCCCCGCGCGGCGTTCCGGCGCTCGCTGCGCCGCAACCTGCGCTGGGACGACCTCGACCTCCTGTACTTCGCCGGGTACGCCATGTGGAACTACCTGACGACGCCGTACCTGCTCGCGCGGCCGGGTGTCGAGCTCGCCGAGCTCGAGCCGTGGCACGAGGGCGGGGAGACGTGGCGGCGCCTCGCGGCCCGGTTCCCGGCCGACGTCCCGACCCATTCCACCGAGCAGGTCTTCCACTTCGACGTCGACGGGCGGCTGCGACGGCTCGACTACACCGCCGAGGTCGTCGGCGGCTGGGCGAAGGCCGCCCACTACTGCGAGGACCACCGGTCCTTCGACGGACTCGTCGTGCCCACGCGCCGCCGCGTCTACCCGCGGCGCGCCAACGGTCGCCCGGCGCCGGCGCCGACCCTCGTCGCGCTCGACGTCGGGCACGTCGCGCTCGGCTGACCGGCGCGGCGAGGTATCCGGGCGCGCGCGCAGAATCCCGGTGCATGACCGTGCTCGGCGTCGACCCCGGGACCGCCTCGACCGGCTACGGGGTCGTCGCCCGTCGCGGCGAGCGCCTGGTGGCGCTCGACGGCGGCGTCATCGCCACGCGGTCGAGCCTCCCGCTCGAGCTCCGGCTGGCCGAGATCCACCTGCGCCTCGGCGAGCTGCTCGACGAGCACCGGCCCTCGGCGCTCGCAATCGAGGACCTGTACTTCGGCCGCAACGTGGTCAGCGCGCTCGCCGTCGGCCAGGCGCGCGGCGTGATGCTGCTCGCCGCGGGCCAGCGCGGGATCCCGGTCTTCGCCTACACGCCCCAGCAGGTCAAGGGCGCCGTCTGCGGCACCGGCCGCGCCGAGAAGGAGCAGGTCCAGCGCATGGTGCAGGCGCTGCTCGCCCTCCCGGCCCCGCCGACGCCCGACCACGCCGCCGATGCGCTCGCCGTCGCGATCTGCCACGCGAACGGCGCGCCGCTGCGCGCGGCGCTCGCCGGCGCCTGACGCCGCTCGGGAAGGCGTCCGAGGGCGCGCGCAGAATCAGGTGCCCATGGGGCTCGCGAGCACATCGGTCGCGGCATGATCGCGCTCGTCCGCGGCACGGTCGCCGTGCGCCGCACCGATCACGTCGTGATCGACGCCGGCGGCGTCGGCTACCGCCTCGCGGTGTCGGCCGAGACGCTGCGCCAGGTCCCGGCGGTCGACCAGGCCGTCACGTTGCACGCCCATCTGATCGCGCGTGACGACGCGCTCCAGCTCTACGGCTTCGCGACCGAGGAGGAGCGCGATCTCTTCCTGCTGCTGATCGGCGTGCAGTCGGTCGGCCCCAAGGTCGCGCTCGCCGT
>DAIOGP010000303.1:0-1744 GCA_036745135.1 Solirubrobacteraceae bacterium | reverse complement strand
CGTGCTATCATCGCCCGAGCTCTTCCTGCGTGAAAGACACGGTGAACGAATTTGAGTCCATGCGCATCGGCGAGATCCTGATCGCCCGCGGCAAGCTGGACGCCGCCGGCGTCGAGCGCGCCTTGCGGCTGCAGCAGGAGGGTGGCGACAAGCTCGGCTCGCTCCTGGTCACGCTCGGGCTCTGCGCGCAGCGCGACGTCAGCGAGGCGCTCGCGGCACAGCTTGGCCTGCAGCTGGTCGATGCCACCGGCTACCCCGAGTTTCCGATCATGGAAGAGCGCATCTCGCCGCGCTTCCTGCGCGAGGCGCACGTGCTGCCATTGCGGGAAGACGAGCGCGAGCTCGCGCTCGCGATGGTCGATCCCACCGACACCTACACGATCGGCGCCTTCCGGATGGCGACCGGCCGCGAGGTGAAGCCGCTGGTCGCCATCCCATCGGAACTCGACGCCGCGCTCGAGCGCCTCTACGGCGCCGGACGCACGGCGGTCGGCCAGATCGTCGGCGACGTCGAGCAGCGCGACGAGCTCGCGTTCGACGCCGACATCCAGCAGCTGAAGGACCTTGCCTCCGAGGCGCCGGTGATCCGGCTCGTCTCGCTCATCATCACCAACGCGCTCGACGCACGGGCGTCCGACATCCACATCGAGCCGTTCGAGAACCGGCTCGCGGTCCGCTACCGGATCGACGGCGTGCTGCACGAGGTCGAGTCGCCACCGCGCCGCTTCTCGGCGGCGGTGATCTCGCGGGTCAAGATCATGGCGAACCTCGACATCGCGGAGCGCCGGCTGCCGCAGGACGGGCGCATCCGGCTGCGCGTTCACGGCAAGGACATCGACCTGCGGATCTCCACCGTGCCGACGATGCACGGTGAATCGGTCGTCATGCGGATCCTCGACAAGGGTGGCGTGGCGCTCGATTTCGCCCGGCTCGGCTTCGAGGACGACATCCTCGAGCGCTTCCTCGCTGTGCTGATGCAGCCGCACGGGATCCTGCTCGTCACCGGCCCCACGGGCTCGGGCAAGACGACGACGCTCTACACCGCGCTCGAGCGCCTGAACCAGCCGGACGTGAAGATCCTGACCGTCGAGGATCCCGTCGAGTACCAGATGCCGGGGATCAACCAGATCCAGGTGAAGCCGCAGATCAACCTGACGTTCGCCAATGCGCTCCGCTCGATCGTCCGGCAGGACCCCGACGTGATCATGATCGGCGAGATCCGCGATCTCGAAACGGCGGAGATCGCGGTGCAGTCGGCGCTGACGGGCCACCTGGTGCTGTCGACGGTGCACACCAACGACGCCGCCAGCACGATGAACCGCCTGCTCGACATGGGCGTCGAGGATTACCTGCTCACCTCGACGGTCATCGGCGTGCTCGCGCAGCGGCTCGTCCGCACGCTCTGCCCGCACTGCAAGGAACCGCACGCGGCGCTGCCCGAGATCGTCGAGCAGATGCGCCTCGACCGGTTCGCCAGCGCCAAGGAGATCACGCTCTACCGTCCCATCGGTTGCGCGCAGTGCGCTCATACCGGCTACACGGGCCGGATCAGCATCATGGAAATGCTGCCGATCTCCGATCCCATGCGCAGCCTGGTGATGAAGCACGGGACCGCGAGCGACCTGCGCAACGAGGCGATCCGCGAAGGCATGCTGACGATGTACGAGGACGGCCTGCGCAAGGCGGTCCGCGGGATTACGACCTTCGAGGAAGTGCTCCGCGTCACGCGCGAGAGCTAAGGGCG
>DAIOGP010000302.1:0-1752 GCA_036745135.1 Solirubrobacteraceae bacterium | reverse complement strand
CCTCGGCGCCGGCGACGACTTCCATGATTTCCTGGGTGATCTCGGCCTGGCGGGCCCGGTTCATCTCGAGCGTGAGGTCCTGGATGATCTCGCCCGCGTTCTCCGACGCGTTGCGCATCGCCGTCATGCGCGCGCCGTGCTCGGACGCGGTCGACTCGAGCAGCGCGCGGAAGACCGAGATCTCGACGTAGTCGGGGATCAGGCGGCGCAGGATCTGCTCGGGATCGGGCTCGTACTCGACGAGCGCCGCGTGCGCTGGCTCCTCGCCGTTCTCGGCGCCCTCGCCGTTCGGGCCCTCGAGGATCGTCGCCTGCTGCAGCGGGAGCAGCGTCTCGCGACGGACCTCCTGCGTGAGCGGCGAGATGTAGCCGTTGTAGAAGATCTCGACGCGGTCGACCTTGCCGTCGACGTAGGCGGCCATCAGGTCCTCGGCGATCTCGCGGGCGTTCGCGTAGCCCGGGCGGTCGGTGAAGCCGACGTAGCGCCCGATCGGCTCGGAGCCCCGGAACGTCAGCGACGAGACGCCGCGTCGGCCCGACGCATAGAACACGACCTGCCGGCCCGCGGCCTCGTGCTCGGCGGCGGCGCGCACGCCGGCGCGGATGATCTGCGAGTTGAACGCGCCCGCGAGGCCGCGGTCGCCGGTCACGAGCAGCAGCGCGACGATGCGCTCCTCCTCGTGCTCGACGAGGATCGGCAGGTTGGGGATGTTCTCCGCCGCCTGCGCGGCCTGTCGCGTCATGCGCCGGATCGCGCCGGCATAGGGCCGCAGGTGCGCGATCCGCTGCTCGGCGCGACGTAGCCGCGCCGCCGCCACCATCTCCATCGCGCGCGTGATCTTCTGGATGTTCTTCACGCTCGCGATGCGGTTCTTGACGTCCTTCTGGGCCATGGGTTCGGACGCGCGCGCCTAGACGGCGGCGGTCGCCTCCTCCGCGGGCTCGGTCTCGGCCGGCGCCGTGCGGAGCTCGGCGTCGCCCGGCGTCGAGGTCGGCGTGGCCGCGAGCACGCGCTCGGACTCGCCTGCCTCGATCGGGTTGCCCTCCTCGTCGAGGTCATAGCCGAAGTCGTCGGCGTACTCGCCGACGGCCTTGGCGACGGCGGCCTGCGTCTCGTCGGACCAGTCGCCGGCCGCGATCTGCTTGAGCGTGTCGCCCAGCTCGGCGTGCATCCGCGCGGTCAGGCCCGAGAGGAAGTCGGGGACCTTCTCGACCAGGATCCGATCGACGAAGCCGTTCGTCGCCGCATAGACCTGGAGCACCTGGTCCTCCACCGGCAACGGCGCGCGCTCGGCCTGGTTGAGCGTCTTGACCAGCCGCTCGCCGCGCGCCAGCGTCCGCTGCGTGTCGGGGTCGAGCTCCGAGCCGAACTGCGCGAAGGCCTCGAGCTCGCGGTACTGCGAGAGCTCGAGCTTCAGCCGGCCGGCGACCTTCTTCATCGGCGCGACCTGCGCGTTGCCGCCCACGCGCGAGACGGAGATGCCGACGTTGATCGCCGGGCGGACGCCCGAGTAGAACAGCTTCGGCTCGAGGAAGATCTGGCCGTCGGTGATCGAGATCACGTTCGTCGGGATGTAGGCGGAGACGTCGCCGGCCTGCGTCTCGATCACGGGCAGCGCCGTGAGCGAGCCGCCGCCGAGCTCGTCGTTGAGCTTGACCGCGCGCTCGAGCAGGCGCGAGTGCAGGTAGAAGACGTCACCCGGGTAGGCCTCGCGACCCGGCGGGCGGCGCAGCAGCAGCGACATCTGCCGGT
>DAIOGP010000301.1:0-1769 GCA_036745135.1 Solirubrobacteraceae bacterium | reverse complement strand
AGCTGGCGCTCGAGCCACGCGATGTTGGTCAGGTCGCGACGCGCGAGCTCGTGGTACTCGCGCAGCGTCTGCTCGACGCGCGCCGCCAGCGCCGGCTCGAGCTCGGGCTCGAGCCGCTCGGCGATCGCCCCGGGATCAGTCGCGCCGAGGTGGTCGTGGTGCACCTTGTTGACGATCGCGGCGCCGAACGGCAGCTTGGCGGCGGCCAGCTTGCTGCGGAAGAAGAGCGCCTCGTCGAGCGGCTCGCGCTCGGGTGAGGTGACGAGCACGAACGTCGTGCCTGGATCCGCGAGCAACGCGGCGACGCGCCGGGCGCGCTGCTTGAAGCCCTCGACCATGCCGCCGAGCGCGCGGAAGAAGACCGAGAGCTCGTCGAGCAGGTCGACGCCGGTCACGCGCCCGAGGATCGAGAACACGAGGCCGCTGCCGCGGCCGACGATCCGCATACCGAGGCCCGCCGGGCGCAGGAGCACCTGGAGGGCGCGACCCTCGAAGAACTGCGTGAGCCGATCGGGCGCCTCGAGGAAGTCGAGCGCGTTGCGGGACGGCGGGGTGTCGAGCACGATCAGGTCGAACTGACCCGACCGGTCGAGCTCGTAGAGCTTCGCGATGGCGGTGAACTCCTGCGATCCCGCGACCGCGCTCGAGAGCTCCTTGTAGATGCGGTTGGAGAGCACCTCGTCGCGCGTGCGCTCATCGGGCGCGAGCAGCTCGATCAGCTCGTCGAAGGTCCGCTTGGCGTCGAGCATCATCGCCCACAGCTCGCCGGTGGCGTCGAGCCCGGCCGCGGCGAGCAGCTCGGGATCGACACGCCGCGGCTCGTTGCCGAGCCGCTCGAGCCCGAGCGCGTTGGCGAGGCGCTGCGCGGGGTCGATCGTGACGACGGCGACGCGCCGCCCGGACTGCGCCATGCCCAGCGCGATCGCGGCCGCGGTCGTCGTCTTGCCGACCCCGCCCGAGCCGGCGCAGACGCAGATCCGCTTGCCATCGAGCAGGTCGGCGACGTTCACGCGTCGCAGCGTAGATGCTCCGCCGCGTCCGACGGAGCTCCCCGCCCGCCCCCGCGCGCCGATCGCGCGTCGCGGGGCGTCGCCGAGCCGGGGAGGAACCCCCGCGCGGCGCGCGAATACCACGCGGGTATGGGTTCCCCAACGCATCGGAGCACCTCGTGACCGCCAAGGCCAAGGTCATCGCGTTCGCCAACCAGAAGGGCGGAGTGGCGAAGACCACGACCACGCTGAACCTCGCCGCGGCCTTCGCCGAGCGCGGCCATCGCGTGCTCTGCGTGGACATGGACCCGCAGGGCAACCTGACGATGTCCCAGGGCATCGACCCCGACTCGCTCGAGCGCTCGATGTACGACGTGCTCGTGCACCACATCTCGATCCGCGAGGTGATCCGCCGGCGCGAGGTCGACGTCGCCTGCGCGTCGATCGACCTGGCCGGAGCGGAGATCGCGATGTCGGCGCAGATCGGCCGCGAGCGCTCGCTGCAGAAGGCGTTCGCCCCGATCCTCGAGGACTACGACTTCATCTGCATCGACACGCCGCCGAGCCTCGGCCTGCTGACGATCAACGCGCTGACGGCCGCCAACAAGGTGATCGTCCCCGTCCAGTGCGAGTATCTCTCGATGAGGGGCCTGATCCAGCTGCAGAACACGCTCGCGATGGTGCGCGAGCACCTGAACCCCGACATCGAGATCGAAGGCATCCTCCCGACGCTCATGGACACCCGGACCGTGCACGCCAAGGAGGCGATCGAGATCCTCG
>DAIOGP010000300.1:0-1776 GCA_036745135.1 Solirubrobacteraceae bacterium | reverse complement strand
TGGCCGTCGGGCCGGCGGCGCGAGCGTCTAAGGTGCCCGCCATGTCGAGCAGGGGCGGCATGAAGGCGAAGACGGTCAGGCTGCACGGACACCGGATGAGCTACCGGACGGTCGGGAGCGGCCCGGTGCTCGTCCTGATCCACGGGACCACGGGCAGCTCGCGCACGTGGGAGCAGGTGCTGCGCCCGCTGGCGGAGCGCCACACGGTCGTCGCGCCCGACCTGCTCGGCCACGGCGACTCCGCCAAGCCGCAGGGCGACTACTCGCTCGGCGCCTACGCCAGCGGCGTGCGCGACCTGCTCGCCGCGCTCGGGCACGAGCGCGCAACGGTCGCCGGGCACTCGCTCGGCGGCGGGATCGCGCTGCAGTTCGCCTACCAGTTCCCGGAGCTGTGCGACCGGCTCGTGCTGGTCTCCAGCGGCGGGCTGGGGCGCGAGGTCCACTGGCTGCTGCGGGCGGCGACGCTGCCCGGCGCTGAGTGGGCGCTGCCGCTGCTCGCGGCCCCCGGGCTCCTCAGCACGATCGGCCGACCGGCGGGCTGGCTCGGCCGCGTCGGCCTCACGCCGCCCTCGGACCTGCGCGAGGTGTGGCGCGGCTGGTCCTCGCTGAGCGACACGGGCGCGCGGCACGCGTTCCTGCACACGCTGCGCAGCGTCGCCGACCCCGGCGGCCAGCGCGTCAGCGCGGCGGACCGCCTCTACCTCGCCGCCGACGTCCCCACGCTGCTCGTGTGGGGCGAGCGCGACCCGATCATCCCCGTCGCCCACGCGCACGGCGCGCATGCGGCGATGCCGGGCAGCGCGCTCGAGCTCTTCGAGCGCTCCGGCCACTTCCCCCACCTCGACGAGCCCGCGCGCTTCGTGCGCACGCTGCTCGACTTCATCGACGCGACCGAGCCGGCGCAGGTCGCCGAGCACCGCTGGCGCGAGCTGCTGAGCGCGGGCGCGGGCCGCCAGGCGCGCCGCCGCGCGGCCTGACGGCCGCGCCGCCGACGCGTCAGTCGCGCGGGAACGTGGGCTCGCTCCAGACGACGCGTCCGGCGGCGATCGTGGCCGCGACGAGCGGGACGCCCGGCCGGTAGACGAGATGGCTCTCGTGCGGCGCGTCGAGGATCGCGACGTCGGCGCGCGCGCCCGGCGCGAGGTGCCCCAGGTCCGTGCGCCGCAGGGCGCGGGCGCCGCCGCGCGTCGCCGCCACGAGCGCCTCGGCCGCGGTCATGCGCAGGTCGCGCACGGCCAGCGCCATGCAGAACGCCATCGACGTCGTGTAGCTCGAGCCCGGGTTGCAGTTCGTCGCGAGCGCCACCGTGGCGCCGGCGTCGATCACGCGGCGCGCGTCGGGGTAGGGCTCGCGCGTGCAGAAGTCGGTCGCCGGGAGGAACGTGGCGACCGTCTCGCTCGCCGCGAGCGCCGCGACGTCCGCGTCGTCGAGGTGGGTGCAGTGGTCCACGGAGGCCGCGCCGAGCTCGACGGCGAGCTGCGCGCCCGGCCCGGGGCCGAGCTGGTTGCCGTGCACGCGCAGCCCGAGGCCGGCCGCGGCGCCGGCGCGCAGCACCGCGCGCGCCTGGTCGGCGTCGAACGCGCCGCGCTCGCAGAAGACGTCGATCCAGCGCGCGCGCGGCGCGCAGGCGGCGAGCATCTCGGTGCAGACCAGCTCGACGTAGTCGTCGGCCCGCCCGGCGTACTCCGGCGGCACGGCGTGGGCGCCGAGGAAGGTGACGTCGTCGGTGAACGCGCCGGCGACCTCGCACAGGCGCTGCTCGGTCGCGACGTCGAG
>DAIOGP010000299.1:0-1782 GCA_036745135.1 Solirubrobacteraceae bacterium | reverse complement strand
CCGCGTCCTTGTTGTTGATGATCGTGTCGATCGCGATCGCCGTCTTGCCCGTCTGGCGATCGCCGATGATCAGCTCGCGCTGGCCGCGGCCGATCGGGATCATCGAGTCGATCGCCTTGAGGCCCGTCTGCATCGGCTCCTTCACCGGCTGGCGCTGGACGACGCCCGGGGCCTTGAACTCGGCCGGGCGCAGCTCCGTCGTCGCGATCGTGCCCTTGCCGTCGAGCGGGTTGCCGAGCGGGTCGACGATCCGCCCGAGCAGCGCCTCGCCCACGGGGATCTCGAGCAGGCGGCCGGTGCGCTTGACCGTGTCGCCCTCGACGACCTTCGACCAGTCGCCGAACAGCACGGCGCCGACGTTGTCGGACTCGAGGTTCAGCGCGAGGCCGGTCACGTCGTGCGGCAGCTCGAGCATCTCGAACGACATGCAGTTCTCGAGCCCGTGGATGCGGGCGATGCCGTCGCCGACGGACAGGACGGTGCCGACCTCGGCGAGGTCGGCGCTGCCGACGTCGAGGCCTTCGATGCGGCTCTTGAGGATGGCGGTGATCTCGTCGGGCTTGATCTGCATGAGGGTTTCGGGGCTCCTTTATGCCTTCGCGACTTCGCGGCGCAGTTGGTTCAGGCGGTTCTTGATCGATGCGTCGAGGATCGAGTTCCCGACGCGCAGGACGATGCCGCCGACGATGCCGGGGTCGACGGTGCTGGTGAGCTGGACGCGGCGCCCGGTCTGCTCGCCGATCTTGGCGCCGAGCTGCTCGACCGTCTGCGGGTCGAGCGGCACGGCGCTGGTGACCTGCACCGGCAGCAGCCGGTTCTCCTGCTCCCAGAGCGCGTCGAAGCGGCGGCGGATGCGGAAGATCGCCGGCATCCGGTGCTGCTCGATGAGCAGCTCGAGGAAGTTGCGGATCGCCGGGTCGGCGTCGACGACGGCCCGGCCGAGGCCGTCCTTCTTCTCCTGCGTGGAGAAGTAGGGCGAGAAGAAGAACACGGCCAGGTCGCGGTTGCCGTCGATCGCGTCGGCCAGCGCGCCGAGCTCGTCCTTGACGACGTCGAGCTTCGCGTGCTCCTTCGCCACCTGGAACAGGGAGCGGGCGTAGACCTCGGCGATCTCTTCCATGACGCTCCCTCCCCCGCCTAGCTCTGCTCGGCCCCGGCGAGACGCGAGAAGTCGAGCTCCGCGAGCGCCTCCTCGACGAGCCGCTGGTGGTCGGGACCCGTGAGCGTCTTGCTCGTGACCTTCTCCGTCGCCTGGATCGTCAGGCTCGCGACCTCGTTGCGGATCTCCTGGATCGCGCGCCGCGTCTCGGCGGCGATGTCCGAGCGCGTCTGGTCGAGCAGCTCCTCGCGGTGCCGCTTGGCCGCGTCGATCGCCTCGCGCTCGGTCTGCTCGCCGGCCTTGCGCGCGCGGGCGACGATCTCCTCGGACTGCGCCCGCGCCTCCTCGAGGCGCTGGCGGTAGGACGCCAGCAGCTGATCGGACTCCGCGCGCATGCGCTCGGCGTGTGCGATCGACTCCTCGATCGCGTTCTGCCGGCGATCGAGCGCCTCCTGGATGCGCGGGAACGCGAGCTTGCGCAGGATCAACCACGTGATCCCGAAGGCGAGCAGCGCCCAGATCATCAGGCCGAGGCTCGGCGAGACGAGGAAGTTGCCGCTCGACTCCTTGGCTGCCGCTGTGACGATGGCGAGCATCGGCTAGGAGAGGAAGAAGGCGATCAGGCCGAAGATGAACGCGTAGAACACGATCGCCTCGGTCAGCGCGAAGCCGAGCCACTGGAT
>DAIOGP010000298.1:0-1786 GCA_036745135.1 Solirubrobacteraceae bacterium | reverse complement strand
CGGGCGACCTCGGCCTGCTCGTCCTCGACGGGCTGATTGAGCGCGTGGTGGTGCTCGCGGGCCGGCGCTCGGCCGAGCTGCTGGGCCCCGGCGACGTGCTGCGGCCGTGGGAGCACGACGCGACCGGGCCCGTGATCCCGCTCGCCGTCGCCTGGGAGGTCCTGACTCCGACCCGCCTGGCCGTGCTCGACGCGGGTTTCGCGAGGCGGGTTGCGCCGTGGCCGGCGATCGGCGCGGCCATCGTGGGCCGGTGCGTTCGCCGTACGCAGGACCTCGCGTTCCAGCTCGGTCTCTCCACCCACACGCGGGTCGACGTCCGGCTGCTGCTGCTGCTCTGGCATCTGGCGAGCCGCTGGGGCCGCGTCACGCTGGACGGCGTCCATCTGCCGTTGCGGCTCACCCACAAGCTGCTCGGCGAGCTGGTCGGCGCGCGCCGACCGTCGGTGACGCTCGCCGCGACCAACCTGGCGCGCCTCGAGCTCGTGTTCCACGAGCGCGACGGCTGGCACCTGAACGGCGACGTCGAGAACCACCTGCGCTTCGTCGAGTCGGCGACCGGACACGCCGTGCAACTGCGCCAGCTTCGAAGCGCCGGATAGCCCGATTGCCCGCATCTGCCGCACGCCGGCGATCTTGCACCGAGCATGCACGTTTACGACGCGCGGCTCGTGGTGATGCCACCTGCCATGCAAGCGCCACGCACCACTCAACTCGAGGACACCGCCGCGCCGCGCGGCCGCGCGATGTCGCCGTCGCAGCGCGCCGCGCGTGACCGTGAGCTGCTCGAGCGCTACCACCGCGACGGCGATCTGCGCGCACGCGACGAGCTCGTCGAGGGGCTGATCCCGCTCGCCAGGCGCATCGCGCGGCGCTACCAGCGAGGCAACGAGCCGCTCGACGACCTGCTGCAGGTCGCGCTGCTCGGACTTGCGAACGCGATCGAGCGCTTCGACCTCGAGCGCGAGAGCGCGTTCAGCAGCTTCGCGATCCCGACGATGCTCGGCGAGCTCAAGCGCCACTTCCGGGACAACGGCTGGGCGGTCCACGTCCCGCGCGGCCTCCAGGAGAGCGTCCAGCGCGTCGAGCGGTCGATCGACGAGCTCAGCCGCGCGCTCGGCCGCGTGCCGTCGGTCGGGGAGATCGCCGAGGCGCTCGACATCACCGAGGAAGACGTCCTCGAGGCGCTAACGGCGAAGACCGCACACAGCGCCGCCTCGCTCGAAGCCCGCCGCGACGCCGACGACGACGGCCTCAGCATCGCCGACACGCTCGGCGCCGAGGATCCCGCGTTCGAGCTCGCGGAGCATCGCGCCGCGCTCGCGCCCACGCTCGCGATCCTGCCGGAGCGCGACCGCGAGATGCTGCACCTGCGCTTCGTCGAAGACCTCACCCAAACGGAGATCGCCGACCGCATGGGCATCTCCCAGATGCACGTGTCACGGGTGCTGCGCCGCTCGCTCGCACGCCTGCGCACCGTCGCCGACGCCCACACCGAACCCCATGCGCTCACCGTTGCGAGCCGCTGAGCGCCCTGGCGGGCGACCGCCGTCCCCGGATGTTTGGGAACGCGAGCGTCCCGGGTATCGCAGGGAGGCGATGCGATGGGACGCTCTGACAGCGCCGGCCGGCCCCCGCCGGACGACATCACCAAGGGGGCCGCGTCTACCGGCAGTCATCGCTGCCGCGCGAGCGCGCGCGCGCCGCGCGCCGCGCGACGGTGACCGCCTGGATCGGCCGGCTGCGCCCGAGCGCGCGCCCGCCCGCTCGGGCATCTCGGCGGAGCGCG
>DAIOGP010000297.1:0-1806 GCA_036745135.1 Solirubrobacteraceae bacterium | reverse complement strand
ACGGTGCTGGCGCGCTGCCCCTCGCGTCGCACGAGCAGCTCCGGGCTCGCCGCGACGAGGGCGTCGTCACCGGCACCGACGCAGAAGACGTAGCACGACGGGAACGCCTCGCGCAGGAAGCCGAAGATCGCCGCGGGATCGTGGGGCGTCGAGGCGAGGACCTGGACCTCGCGCGCGAGCACGACCTTCTCGAGCTCGCCCGCGCGGATCCGCTCGACCGCCCGCGCGACGGCGGCTTCGTAGTGCTCGGGCGGGGCCGCGCCCGCCACGCGCGCGCGGCTCGCCGGCGCCGGGTCGAGCAGCGGCAGCGGAGCCTCGCGCAGCTGCGCCAGGCGCCGCTCGAGCCGGCGCAGCGCGTCCTCGAGCGTGTCGTCGGGCGCGACGCTCGCCACGAGCGTCATGCGCACGTCGCGCCCCATGCGGGCGAGCGCGACCTCCGGCACGGTCAGCGACGCGGCCGGGAACGCGGACCAGTGCGGCGCGCGACCGCCGTCGGGCGCGAACGCGAACCCGCCGACCGCGATCAGACCCGACCCGGGCGGCCCGTCGGGCACGTCCGCGACGGCATCGGCCACGAGCGCCCGCCAGGCGGCGGCGACGCGCGCGAAGCGGCCTTGCCCGGCGTCGGTCAGCGTCCGCACCGCGCCGAGCGCTGCGATCGCGCTGCCGTCCCGGTCGGGCTGCTCGAAGCAGAACCACGGCTCCCCGGGGCGCCGCGAGGCTGCGACGACGGCGCTCGGATCGATCGTGCCGGCGACGCGGACCGTCAGGCCCGTGAGCGCCTCGCGGCCCGTCGTGCGCGCACGGCGCAGCGCCTCCTCGATGCGCTCACGGGCTCGCGCCCGCGCCGACGCGTCGAGCGCGAACGGGCCCTCGGCGGCGCGCTCGATGGTCCGCACGTGCGCCGGCTCAGGTCTCGCCGCGGCCGCGCGAGATCGCGATCTCGCCCGTGCGGACCATCTCCACGAGCCCGAAGGGCCGGACCATCCGCTCGAACGCCTCGATCTTCTCGTCGGTGCCGGTGATCTCGAGGATCAGCGAGCGCTTGCTCACGTCGATCACCTTGCCACGGAAGATCTCGCAGATCTGCATGACCTCGCCGCGCGTCGTCCCGTCGGCGGAGACCTTGAACAGCGCCAGCTCGCGCGCCACCGTCTCCTCCGGCTCGAGGTCGCGGATCTTGATGACGTTGACGAGCTTGTGCAGCTGCTTGGTCACCTGGTCGATCGGATGCATCGCGCCGTCGAGCGTGAGCGTGACGCGCGAGAGCGTGTCGTCGTCGGTGGGCCCGACCGCGAGTGTGTCGATGTTGAAGCCGCGCCGCGCGAACAGCCCGGCGATCCGGGTGAGCACGCCGGGCTTGTTCTCGACGAGGATCGAGAGGATGTGCTTGCGCCCGGTGTGGATCGAGCCCGCGGCCTCGAGGTCCTCGAGGCTGAGCAGCTCCTTGGTGGGTGGCTCGCCCATGACCGTCACCCGACCATGTCGCGCGCGGCCTGCCCGGGCGCGATCATCGGGTAGGTGTTCTCCTCGCGCGTGACGCGCACGTCGACGAGCACCGGCCCCTCGGTCGCGATCGCCTGGCGCATGCCCTCGACGAGCGTCGTCTTGTCCGTCAGGCGCATCCCGGTCGCGCCGTAGGCCTCGGCGAGCTTGACGAAGTCCGGGTGCTTGCCCATGTCGACCTGGCTGTAGCGCCGGTCCCAGAACAGCTCCTGCCACTGGCGGACCATGCCGAGGTAGCCGTTGTTCATGATGAACACCTTGATCGGGATGCCGTGCTCGGCGCAGGTCGCGAGCTCCTGC
>DAIOGP010000296.1:0-1808 GCA_036745135.1 Solirubrobacteraceae bacterium | reverse complement strand
CAGTTCGTATCAAACCACACACAAGGGGATGCATGTCCGATCTGATTAAGGGCTTCAAGGAATTCGTCGCCGGCGGCAGTCTCGTGCCCGTCGCCGTCGCGTTCGTCGTCGGTACCGCGATCGCGGCGCTCGTCAAGTCGCTCGTCGAGGACATCATCACGCCGATCATCGCTTTGATCGTCGGCAAGCCGGACTTCGGCGGCCTGACGTTCAAGGTCGGCAAGGCCCTCTTCCATTACGGCTCGTTCATCAACGCCGTGATCACGTTCCTGACGGTCGCCGCGGCGATGTACTTCTTCGTCGTCGTCCCGTACAACAAGTTCCAGGAGCGGCGCAAGAAGGAAGATCCGATCGACCCGACGGTCAAGAAGTGCACGGAGTGCCTGAGCGAGATCCCGGCGGACGCGCGCAAGTGCGCGTTCTGCGCGAGCCCGCAGGGCGCCACCGCGGCCGCCTGATCGCCGCCTGACGCAAGCCCCAAGCGTCGCGCCGGCCCGCCACGGACGGTGGCGCCGGCGCAACGCTCGCGGCGCCCGTTGCGTTCTCCCGGCGTCAGGTGACACGTGGCGTCACCGAGCGACGCGAGAACGATCTCGGCGCCCGCGGGCGCCGTCCCTCAGCTGATGTTCTTCTGGTAGAGCGTGAAGGCGATCGCGGCGAACACGAGCGCGATGATCCAGAAGCGCAGGATGATCTTCGTCTCCGACCACGCCTTCAGCTCGAAGTGGTGGTGGATCGGCGCCATCAGGAAGACGCGCTTGCGCACGGCCTTGAACGTCAGCACCTGGATCGCGACCGACAGCGCCTCGATCACGAAGATCCCGCCGAGGATGATCAGCAGGACCTCGGTCTTCGTCATCACGGCAAGCCCCGCGATCGCTCCGCCGAGGCCGAGCGACCCGGTGTCCCCCATGAAGATCGACGCCGGGAACGAGTTGAACCACAGGAACCCGACGCACGCGCCCACGAGGCAGCCGGCGAGGATCGCGAGATCGCGTTGGCCGCTCGTGATGAACGTGATCCCGATGTAGGCGAGCAGCACGATCGCCGCGCAGCCCGCCGCGAGCCCGTCGAGCCCGTCGGTCAGGTTGACGCCGCTCGTCGTCCCGGCGAGGACGAGGAAGATGAACACGGGGTAGAACAGCCCGAGGTCGAGGTGGTAGTCGCCGATCCGCAGGCGCAGCGTCTCGTCCAGCCCGGCCTGCTTGGTGGCGACCCACCAGAGCGCCAACGCGATCAGCGCGGTGAGAGCGATCTTCGTCCGCGCGCGCAACCCGAGCGAGCGGCGGCGCACGATCTTGACGTAGTCGTCGGCGAAGCCCAGCAGCGCGCAGGCGACCGCCGCGCCGAACACCCCCAGCGACTCCGCGTCCCGGTTCGACAGCAGCAGGTAGGGGATCGCGATCGCGCTGAAGATGATGATGCCGCCCATCGTCGGCGTCCCGGCCTTGGCGTGGTGCTCCTGCGGTCCCTCCTCGCGGATGTGCTGCCCGAACTCCCGCTCGCGCAGGAACGCGATGAAGCGCGGGCTGAGGAAGATGCAGATCAGCAGCGACGCGGTGCCGGCGATCAGGACCCGTTCCATCAACCGACCGCCTGGCCGGTGAGCGCCTGCGCCACGACCTCGAGCCCCACGCCACGCGAGCCCTTGACGAGCACCGTGTCCCCGGGCTCGACGAGCGTCGGCAGGAGCGCCGCCGCGGCCGCCGCGTCGTGGACCGCGTGCACCGGGCCGCCGTAGGCCCCTGCCATCGCCGCGGCGCGCGGCCCGACCGCCACGAGCAGCGCGACGCCCGCGGCCCGCGCCT
>DAIOGP010000295.1:0-1816 GCA_036745135.1 Solirubrobacteraceae bacterium | reverse complement strand
CGCGCTTGAGCGGGCGCGCGCCGTAGGTCGGGTCATAGCCGAGGTTGCCGAGCAGGGTGCGCGCGTCGTCGGTCAGCTCGATCTCGATGTCGCGCTCGCGCACGCGCGCCACGAGCCGCTCGACCTGGAGATCGACGATCGCGCCGATCTGCTCGCGCGTCAGCGAGTCGAACTCGACGATGTCGTCGAGCCGGTTGACGAACTCGGGCTTGAAGTGCGCCTCGACGCCGGCGCGCCCGCCGGGGATGTTCGAGGTCATGATCAGGACCGTGTTCTTGAAGTCGACGGTGCGGCCCTGGCCGTCGGTCAGGCGCCCGTCGTCGAGCACCTGCAGCAGCAGGTTGAACACGTCCGGGTGCGCCTTCTCGATCTCGTCCAGCAGCACGACCGAGTACGGCCGCCGGCGCACCACCTCGGTCAGCTGGCCGCCCTCCTCGTAGCCGACGTAGCCCGGCGGCGCGCCGACGAGTCGCGCGACGGCGTGCTTCTCCATGTACTCGGACATGTCGACCCGCACCATCGCGTCCTGTGAGTCGAACATGAACTCGGCGAGCGCGCGCGCGAGCTCGGTCTTGCCCACGCCGGTCGGGCCGAGGAAGAGGAACGTGCCGACCGGCTGGTCGGGGTCCTGCAACCCGGCGCGCGAGCGGCGCAGGGCGTTGGCCACCGCCGCGACGGCCTCGTCCTGGCCGATGACGCGCTGGTGCAGGCGCTCCTCCATGTGGATCAGCTTCTCGATCTCGCCCTCCATCAGGCGCGAGACCGGGATGCCCGTCCACTTGGCGACGACGTCGGCGACGTCATCGGCGTCGACCTCCTCCTTGAGGAAGGTCGCCTCGCCCGGCGTCGCCTGCGCCTCGTGCTCGGCGAGCTGCTTCTCGAGCGCCGGGATCTCGCCGTAGCGCAGCTCGGCGGCGCGCTGGAGGTCGGCCTCGCGCTCCGCGCGCTCGGCGTCGCGATGGGCCTGCTCGAGGCGCTCCTTGAGCTGGCGCACGCCGGCGATCGCGTCCTTCTCGCGCTGCCACTGGGCCTTCATCCCGGCGCCCTGCTCCTTGAGCTCGGCGAGCTCGCGCTCGATCGCCTCGCGCCGCGCGATCGAGGCCTCGTCGGTCTCCTTCGTGAGCGCCTGCAGCTCGATCTCGAGCTGCATGATCCGTCGCTCGACCTCGTCGATCTCGGTCGGCAGCGAGTCGATCTCGATGCGCAGCCGCGACGCGGACTCGTCGATCAGGTCGATCGCCTTGTCGGGCAGGAAGCGGTCGGCGATGTAGCGCTGGGAGAGCGTCGCGGCGGCGACGATCGCCGAGTCCTGGATGCGCACGCCGTGGTGGACCTCGTAGCGCTCCTTGAGCCCGCGCAGGATCGCGATCGTGTCCTCGACGGAGGGCTCGCCGACCGTGATCGGCTGGAAGCGCCGCTCGAGCGCCGCGTCCTTCTCGATGTGCTTGCGGTACTCGTCGAGCGTCGTGGCGCCGACGGCGCGCAGCTCGCCGCGGGCGAGCATCGGCTTGAGCAGGTTGGCGGCGTCGACGGCGCCCTCCGCGGCGCCAGCGCCGACGATCGTGTGCAGCTCGTCGATGAACAGGATCACCGCGCCCTGGGCCTCGGCGATCTCCTTGAGCACCGCCTTGAGCCGGTCCTCGAACTCGCCGCGGTACTTCGAGCCCGCGACCAGCGCGCCGATGTCGAGCGCGATCACGCGCCGGTCGCGCAGCGACTCGGGCACGTCGCCGGAGACGATCCGCTGGGCGAGGCCCTCGGCGATCGCCGTCTTGCCGACGCCGGGCTCGCCGATCAGGACCGGGTTGTTCTTCGT
>DAIOGP010000294.1:0-1852 GCA_036745135.1 Solirubrobacteraceae bacterium | reverse complement strand
CGGAGGCCAACGAGGCGGCGCTGAAGCTCGCGCGCAAGGCCAAGCCGGGCGGCGACGTCGTCGTCGTGCGCGGCGCGTTTCACGGGCGCACCTACGGCGCGCTGTCGGCGACGCCTCAGGAGGCCAAGCAGGCGCCGTTCGCGCCGCTCGTGCCCGGGTTCGTGGCGGTCCCGGCCGAGTCCGGCGCGCTCGCGGCCGCGGTCACGCCGCGCACCGCGGCGGTGCTGCTCGAGCCGATCCAGGGCGAGGGCGGCGTGCACGTGCTCGCCGACGAGCTGCTCGAGGCGGCGCGCGCGGCCTGCGACCGCAGCGGCGCGGCGCTGATCTTCGACGAGGTGCAGACCGGCATGGGCCGCACCGGCACGCTGTGGGCGTACGAGGAGACCGGCGTCGTGCCGGACGCGATGACGCTCGCGAAGGGGCTCGGCGGCGGCCTGCCGATCGGCGCGCTGGTGACCGGCCCGCGGCTCGCCGACGTGCTCGCGCCCGGCGACCACGGCTCGACCTTCGCGGCCGGGCCGCTCGTGGCCGCCGGCGCGCTCGCCGTGCTCGAGGCGATCGACGACGAGACGCTGCTGGCCGGCGTGCGCGCGCGCGGGGCGCAGCTCGCCGCCGGGCTCGCGCGGCTGCCGGGCGTCGTCGAGGTCCGCGGGCGCGGCCTGATGCTCGCGGCGGAGCTCGACCGCGACGCCCCGACGCTCGTCCGGCGCGCGCTGCACGAGCAGCGGCTCGTGGTCAACGCGACCGGGCCGAGCACGCTGCGTCTGCTGCCGCCGCTGATCGTGACCGACGCCGAGATCGACGACGCCCTCGCGCGGCTTGCCGCGCTGCTGGCATGACCACAGAAAGGGACGCCCGTGACCGACCGCACCCGTGAGGCCTTCACGCCGACCGCCAGCTACGAGGCCGATCCCGACGCCGTCAACCGCGTCCTGCTGCTCTACTCGGGCGGCCTCGACACGTCCGTGATGCTGCGCTGGATCCAGCACCACTACGACGCCGAGGTCGTGGCGCTGACCGTCAACCTCGGCCAACCGGGGGAGGACTACGGCGTGATCGAGGCCAAGGCGCGCCAGATCGGCGCGGTCGAGTGCCACCTCGTCGACGCCCGCGAGGAGTTCGCGCGCGACTTCGTGCTGCCCGCGATCAAGGCGAACGCCCTCTACGGCGGCGGCTATCCGCTGTTCACGGCGCTCGGGCGCCCGCTGATCGCGAAGCTCGCGGTCGAGTACGCGCGCCGGACCGGCTGCGACACGATCGCACACGGCTGCACGGGCAAGGGCAACGACCAGGTGCGGATCGAGGCGACCGTCGCCACGCTGGCGCCCGAGTTGAAGCTGCTCGCGCCCGTGCGCTCCTGGCAGATGGGGCGCGACGAGGAGCTCGCGTACGCGCGCGAGCACGGGATCCCGGTCAAGGGCGGCACCGAGCACGCCCCGTACTCGATCGACGACAACCTGTGGGGCCGCTCCTCCGAAGGCCGCTCGATCGAGGACCTCGCGGTCCCGCCCGACGACGACGTGTTCCAGCTCGTGACGCGCCCCGAGCTCGCGCCGGACGAGGCCCAGACCGTGCGCGTGAGCTTCGAGCGCGGCGTGCCGGTCGCGCTCGACGGCGAGCGGATGGAGCTCGTGCCGCTGCTCGAGCGCGCGGCGGAGATCGGGGCGCGCAACGGGGTCGGCATCGTCGACCACATCGAGGACCGCATCGTCGGGCTGAAGGTCCGCGACATCTACGAGGTGCCGGCGGCGGCGATCATCCTCACCGCCCACCAGGAGCTCGAGAAGCTGGTCGGGACGATCCACCAGAACCAGTTCAAGCCCGAGCTCGACCGTCAGTGGGCCTACCTCGT
>DAIOGP010000293.1:0-1885 GCA_036745135.1 Solirubrobacteraceae bacterium | reverse complement strand
GGTGGCGGCGCTGGATCGAGCAGTCGCGCTCGCCGAGGTGGATCACGTTGCCGTGCGCGTCGGCGAGCACCTGCACCTCGACGTGGCGCGGGTCGGGCAGGTAGCGCTCGAGGTAGACGGTCGGGTCGGAGAAGAACTTCTCGCCCTCGCGCGCGGCGCCCTCGAAGGCGCCCTCGAGCTCCTCGGCCTCGAGCGCGACGCGGAAGCCCTTGCCGCCGCCGCCGCCGGCCGCCTTGACCGCGACCGGGTAGCCGATCGTGTCGGCGATGATCGCGCGGGCGTCGTCGAGCGTCGCGACGGCCTCGGTCGTGCCCGGCACGATCGGCACGCCCGCGGCGGCCATCAGCTCGCGCGCCTTGGTCTTCGAGCCCATCGCGTCGATCGCCTCGGGCGGCGGGCCGATGAAGACGATGCCGGCCTGCGCGCAGGCGCGCGCGAAGGCGGCGTTCTCGGCGAGGAACCCGTAGCCGGGGTGGATCGCCTCGGCGCCCGACTGGGCGGCGACGTCGAGCAGGCGCTCGACGACGAGGTAGCTCTCGGCCGCGGGCGCGGGGCCGATCAGGTAGGCCTCGTCGGCGCGCTTGGCGTGCAGCGCGTCGCGGTCGGCCTCCGAGTAGACGGCCACCGTCGCAACGCCGAGCTCCTCGAGCGCGCGCATGACACGGACGGCGATCTCGCCGCGGTTCGCAACCAGGACCTTCGAGAACATCGGGGCGGGAACTCTACTTGCGAGGCGCGCGGCGGCGCCGGGCGGGCCCGTCGGCCTCAGACCAGCAGCGGCCACGCCGCGAACCGGCGCCGGCGCGCGGGCCGCGCGGCCTCGCCGACGACCATCCCCGCGCCGACCGTGTCGTTCGTCGCCTCGTCGATCAGGATGAAGCTGCCGGTCATGCGGTTGCGGCGGTAGGCGTCGACCATCAGCGGCGCGCTCGTGCGCAGGCGCACGTGCCCGATGTCGTTGAGCTCGAGCTCGGTCGTGCCGGGCTGGGGCTCGAGCGTGTGCACGTCGATCCGCTCGCCGACGGCCTCGACGACCGCGCGCGCGGTGCGCGTCGTGTGCTTGATCGCGTAGCCGGCGCCGGCGCGCAGCGGGCGCTCGCCGAGCCAGCAGACCGTCGCCTCGAGCTCGTGGACGGCGCTCGGCGCCGCGTCCGGGTGCGCTAGCAGGTCGCCGCGGGCGACGTCGAGCTCGTCGGCGAGCTGGATCGTCACCGACAGCGGCGGCACGGCGACGTCGACCGGGCCGCCCGGCGCCTCGATCGCCGCGATCCGCGAGCGGCGCCCGGAGGGCAGCACGACGACCTCGTCGCCGACGCGCCAGGCCCCGCCCGCGACCTGGCCGCCGTAGCGGCGGCGCTCGTCGACCGCACCGGTCCGCGGGCGGATCACCCACTGCACGGGGAAGCGCGCGTCCTCGTAGTTGTGGCTCGAGGCGATCTCGACCGTCTCGAGATGCTCGAGCAGCGCCGGCCCGTCGTACCAGGGCGTGCGCGCGGAGCGCTCGACGACGTTGTCGCCGTGCAGCGCCGAGATCGGGAAGCAGGTCACGTCGGGCACGCCGAGGCGCTTGGCGAACGCCTCGAACTCGCGCGCGAGCTCGCTGAAGCGCGCCTCGGCGAAGTCGACGGTGTCCATCTTGTTGACGGCGAGCACGACGTGCGGGATCCCGAGCAGCGCGGCGATGTAGGCGTGGCGCTTGGACTGCTCGACGATCCCGTGGCGGGCGTCGAGGAGCACGATCGCGAGGTCGGCGGTCGAGGCGCCGGTGACCATGTTGCGCGTGTACTCGGCGTGCCCGGGCGTGTCGGCGAGCACGAAGCGCCGCCGCGCGGTCGCGAAGTAGCGGTAGGCGACGTCGATCGTGATGCCCTGCTCGCGCTCGGCG
>DAIOGP010000292.1:0-1966 GCA_036745135.1 Solirubrobacteraceae bacterium | reverse complement strand
GCGACCGCCTGGCCCTCGTTGCGCACCGAGCGCACGAGCACCGCGATCTCCTCCGGCGCGACGCCTTCGTGGGCGATCAGCCGCTCCGCGTCGCGCGCGACGGCCTGCGCCTGGGCGCGCTCGTTGACCGCGCTCCAGAACCGCACCTCCCCGCCGGGCTCCCCGCTCAGCTGCTTGTCGATCCGGTCGGCGTTGGGCGCGACGACCGCGTGCGCCGCGTCGAGGATCCGCTGGCCCGAGCGCCAGCTGCGCTCGAGCCGCACGACCGTGGCGTCGGCGTGTTCGTCCTGGAAGTCGCGCAGGTTCTTGGTCGAGGCGCCGCGGAAGCGGTAGATCGCCTGGTCGTCGTCGCCGACGACGGTCACGTTGCCGTGCTCGGCGACGAGCAGCGAGAGCAGCAGGCCCTGGGCGAAGTTCGTGTCCTGGAACTCGTCGACGAGCACGTGCGCGTAGCGGGCGGCGACGCGCGCGCGCACGTGCGGGCGGTCGCGCAGCAGCGCGAACGCGCGCAGCTGGAGATCGCCGAAGTCGAGCGTGCCGGCCCGCGCGAGGAGGCGCTCGTGGTCCGCGTAGAGCGCCGCGAACTCGCGCTCGCGCGCCGCGCGCGAGCGCTCGGCGTCGTCCTCCTCGGGCAGGCCCTCGGCCCACGCGGCGTAGTCCGCCGCCGTGATCATCTCGTCCTTGAGGCGGTCGATCCGGCCGATGAAGCTGCCCAGCAGCGCCGCGGGGTTGCCGCGCAGATCGTGCTCGCGCAGCGTCAGCTCGCCGATGTGCTCGATCAGCATCGCGAGCCGGTCCGCCGGCGTCACCGGCGTCGCGAAGGGGTCGATCCCGGCCTCGAGCGCCTCGTCGCGCAGCAGCGTCGCGCAGAACGAGTGGAACGTCGCGACCGCGAGCTCCTCGTAGGGCCGCGCGATCGCCTGCTCGAGCCGCTCGCGCAGCTCGTCGGCGGCGGCGGTCGAGAAGGTCAGCGCGAGGATGCTCTCCGGCGCGGCGCCGCGCTCGACGAGCCACGCGAACCGCGTCACGAGCGTGCGCGTCTTGCCGGTGCCCGCACCGGCGACGATCAGCAGCGGCCCGCCCTCGTGGGTGACGGCCTCGCGCTGCGCGGGGGTGAGACCGTCGAGCGGATCCGGCACGCCCCTAGGATACGCCGCGCGATGACCTCGGCCCCGGACCCGTCGACCGCAGATTGGCTCGGGATCTGCCGACGGAGCGTCGCCGCGGTGACCGGGATCCTGGCCGCGCACCCCACGACCGCGGAGCGCGCCGTCGAGACGGGCGCCGGCGAGGGCGGCGACCAGGCGCTCGTGATCGACCGCGCGGCCGAGGACGCGATCTTCGCCGAGCTCGATGCGCTGCGCGCGGCGGGCCACCGCTTCACGGCCGTCTCCGAGGAGCGCGGGACGGTCGACTTCGGCGGCGGCGACGTGCGGGTCGTGATCGACCCGCTCGACGGCTCGATGAACGCCAAGCGCGGGCTCCCGCATCACGCGATCTCGCTCGCCGTCGCGACGGGTCCCACGATGGCCGACGTGGTGTTCGGCTTCGTCCACGACTTCGGCGCGAGCGAGGAGTGGCGCGCGACGCTGGGCGGCGGGGCGTGGCTCGACGGGGCGCGGCTCGACACGACGCCGCGCGAGCGTCGCGTGGACTCCGGCAAGCTCGAGCTGCTGGGGATCGAGTCCGCCGATCCACGCTGGGTGTACGACTCGGCCGCGGCCCTGCGCGACAGCGCACACAGGATCCGCGCGATCGGCGCGATCGCCGTGTCGCTCTGCCAGGTGGCTGCGGCGCGGCTCGACGGCCTCGTCACGCTCAAGGGCTGTCGCTCCGTCGACGCCGCGGCCGGTCAGCTGATCGTGCGCGAGGCGGGCGGGCTCGTCGCGTTTCCCCGCTTCGAGGATCCGCTGGCGGCGCCGCTGGACCTGCTGCCGCATTCGCCGCTCGTCGCGGCGCGCACGCC
>DAIOGP010000291.1:0-1971 GCA_036745135.1 Solirubrobacteraceae bacterium | reverse complement strand
CTCGTACTCCGCGCCCTCGCGCGCCACCTCGAGCGGGCCGGCGAACGTGCGCGCGGCCTCGTCGCGCACCCACTCGGCGTCGAGCTCGTCGCTGACGTGGGTGAGCACGAGCCTACGCGCGCCGGCGCGCGTCGCGAGCGCGCCGGCCTCCGCCGGGGTGAGGTGGCCGCGCGGCTCCTCCGGCTCGGGCTCGGGCAGCGTGGCCTCGAGCAGCAGCAGGTGGGTATCGCGTGCGAACACGGGCAGCACCTCGTTGGGCGCGCAGTCGGCGCTGAACGTGAAGCGAGCGCCATCGGCCGCCTCGACCTCGACGGCGTTCGCGCCCCCGCGGTAGTGGGGCACGGCCGCGAAGCGCACGCGCAGCCCGCCGAGCGCGAGCTCCTGGTCGAGCGCGTACTCGCGCAGCGCGAAGGCCGACTCGATCAGCGTGTCATCGCCCCAGGCCGAGGTCACCTGACGGAACACCGCGGCGGCGCGGACGGGCGCGTGCAGCTCCGGGAGGTCGTCGTCCGCGCCCCGCCGGGTGCTGTACTTGAGCGCGTAGGCGAACGGGACGAGGTCGAGGAAGTGGTCGGCGTGCAGGTGCGAGACGACGACCGCCCCGACGCTCCGGTAGTCCCGCCGCTCGCGCAGCTTCGCGAACGCGCCGTTCCCGCAGTCGAGCAGCATGCGCTGCTCGCCGTCCTCGACGAGGTAACTGCTGCAGGCGCCGCCGGCGTCCTGCCAGGCCGGGGACTTGCCGAGAATCGTGACGCGCAAAGGTTCGAGCCCTCCCGCGTGGGACTCTATCCCCGTGAGCGCCTTCGAAACCTCGCTGCTCGTCCTCGGCGGGCTGCTCGTGCTGGGCGCGCTCGTGTCCGGCATCGCCCGCCGCAGCTTCCTCTCGCTCACCGCGCTGTTCGTCCTCGCCGGCTTCGCGCTCGGCGAGGGCGGCTTCGACGTGCTCTCGTTCGACGCGCGCTCCGGCTTCGTGACCGACCTCGCGACGATCGCGCTGATCGTGATCCTGTTCCGCGACGGGTTCGAGGTCGAGGCGGAGATGCTGCAGCGCGAGTGGCGGCTGCCGCTGCGCAAGCTCGTGCTCGCGATGCCGCTCACGGCCGCGCTCGTCGCCGCCGTGACCCATGCGCTGACCGACCTCGACTGGACGGAGTCGTTCCTGCTCGGCGCGCTGCTCTCCCCCACCGACCCGGTCCTGTCCTCGAGCGTCGTCACGAACCCGCGCGTGCCGCGACTCGTGCGCCACTCGCTGAACCTCGAGTCGGGGATGAACGACGGCCTCGCGCTGCCCGCCGTGCTCGCGTTCAGCGCGGCGCTGCGCGTGGACGGCGGCGACTTCGTCTGGTGGCGGTTCGTGCTCCAGGACGTCACGCTCGGCCTCGTCACCGGCGTCGTCATCGGCTTCCTCGCCGCGCGCCTGCTTCCGCGCGGGCGCCGGATCGAGGACGACATCCCCGCACACGCCAAGTTCCTCTACGGGCTCGGCGTGGCGTTCGCGACCTACGGCGTCGCGAGCGCCAAGCCGCACGGCAACGGCTTCATCGCCGTGTTCGTCTGCGCGATCACGCTCGGGATCATGCGGCCCGACGTGCGCACCTACGTCGAGCAGCGCGCCGACGACATCATCGAGATCGTCAAGCTCGGCGTGTTCGTCGTGTTCGGCTCGCTGCTGACGCTGCACGGCCTGTTCGGCGACGGCTGGGCGGCGGTCGGCATCGTCGCCTTCACGCTGCTGCTCGCGCGGCCGGTCGCGATCTGGGCGGCGCTCGCCGGCACCGGCATCGATCGCGGCACGAAGGGCTTCATCGCCTGGTTCGGCCCCAAGGGCGTCGCGACGATGACGTTCGCGCTGCTCGTGCTCGCCGATCGCATCCCGAGCGGCTCGCGGATCTTCAACCTGGCCGCGCTGACGGTGTTCTGCTCGATCCTCGTGCACGGGCTGACCGACACGCCGGGCTCGAACTGGCTCGC
>DAIOGP010000290.1:0-1972 GCA_036745135.1 Solirubrobacteraceae bacterium | reverse complement strand
CGCGTCGAGCACGAGCGGGAGCGGCGCCGCCCGCGCGAGCGCGCGCGCGAGCTCCTGCGCGCCCTCGGTGCGGCCGAGGCCCGGCCCGAGCACGAGCGCCTGGGCGCGAGCGGCGCGGGCGAGCACGAGCGCGGCGCCGTCGGGCGTCAGCGACCCGCCCTCGCTGGGCATCGGAACCGTCATCTCCTCGAGCAGGCGCTGCTCGAAGACGACGTTCAGCGAGGCCGGCACGAACGCCGTGACGTAGCCCGCGCCGGCCCGCATCGCCGCCTGGGCGACGAGGCACGGCGCCCCGGTCAGGCCCGTCGAGCCGCCGCAGACGAGCAGCGCGCCGGAGCTGAACTTGGTCGAGCCGGGACCGCGGCGCGGCAGCTCGTCGAGGACCCGCTCGTCGAGCAGGCCGACGTCGGCCTCGCCCGGCGCGCCGGCCGGGATCCCGATCTCGATCACCTCGACGGCGCCGGCATGCCCCTTGCCCGGAGCGATCCACAGGCCCGGCTTCCAGCAGTGGAACGTGGCCGTGGCGGTGGCGTGCACGGCGGCGCCGGCCACCACTCCGCTCGACGCGTCGACCCCGCTCGGCACGTCGGCCGCGACGACCGCGCCCGATGCCCCGTCGATCGCCGCGATCGCCTCGAGCGCCGGCGAGCGCGGCACACCGGTGAAGCCGGTGCCGAAGATCGCGTCGACGATGGCCGTCGCGCCGTCGAGCGCCCCGGCCGCGAACGCCGCCGGCGGGTCGCCCGGCAGCCGCTCGAGATTGGCGCGCGCATCTCCCTGGAGCTCGCCGACGGGCCCGACGGAGCGGACGTCGACGTCGCGACCCTGCTGCCGCAGGAGCCTGGCCGCGACGAGCCCGTCGCCGCCGTTGTTGCCCTTCCCGCAGACGACGACGATCCGCCCGCGCTGAGCGATCCGGCCCGCGACCTGGGCGAGGCCGGCACCGGCGCGCTCCATCAGCTCGAGCGACGGCACGCCGCGCTCGGCGATCGCCCACGCGTCCGTCGCGCGCATCCGCTCGGCATCCGGCAGCGGCGTGAGCCACGCGGGCAGCGTCACGCCAGCACCGCCACCGCTCCGGCGAGCTCGCGCGTGTGCGTCAGCGATACGCGGACCTCGACGCCGAGCTCGGCGGCTCGCCGGGCGGCGGCGCCGGCGAGCCGCACCTGCGGTGGGCCGCCGCGCCCGAGCACCTCGACGTCGCGGAAGCTCCATGCGGTCAGCTCGAGCGCCTTCGCGACCGCCTCCTTGGCGCAGAAGCGTGCCGCGAGGTGTCGCGCCGGACGGGCGCGAGCGGCGGCGTCCTCGCGCTCGGCGGCGGTGAACAGCCGCTCCGCGAGACCCGGGCGCCGGGCGAGCGCGAGCTCGAGGCGCTCGATCTCCAACAGGTCGATCCCGACGCCGCTCACCACCCCGATGCTAGTGGGGATCGCCACCCGCGAGCCGCGCCGCGAGGACCTCGGCCGCGACGCCGTCGACGCGCACGAGCTTCTCGCGCCCCGCCAGCCCGCTCACGACGGTGACGCGGCCGGCGGGCACGCCGAGCGCCTTCGCCAGCAGGCGCTCGACCGCCGCGTTGGCGCGCCCCTCGAGCGGGGGAGCCTGCACGCGGACGACGACGCGCTCCCCCGCGACGCCCTCGATCGCGTCGCGGCTCGCGCGCGGCTTGACCCGCACCCGGACGTGCGGCGCGCCGCCCTTCAGGACGATCCAGGCGGCCGACGCGGCTATTCGACCGTGACCGTCTTGGCGAGGTTGCGCGGCTGGTCGACGTTGAGGCCGCGTCGGCGCGCGATGCGGTAGGCGAGCAGCTGGAGCGGGATCACCGCCAGGATCGGCTGCAGCATCCAATCCGTCCGCGGCACGAACAGCACGCGCTCGGCGTGCTTCGCGATGTCGCTGTTCCCGGCGGTGGCCACGGCGATCGCGTGCGCGCCGCGCGCGCGGACCTCCGAGATGTTCGAGACCATCT
>DAIOGP010000289.1:0-2001 GCA_036745135.1 Solirubrobacteraceae bacterium | reverse complement strand
CGAGTCCGCAGACCAGCCGCCGCCGTTCTCGCTCGAGCTCTCCCAGGAGCAGCGCGACGTCCGCGACTGGGTGCACGGGTTCGCGGAGGGCGTCGTGCGCCCCGCGGCGGCTGAGTGGGACGAGCGCGAGGAGACCCCGTGGCCGGTGATCCAGGAGGCCGCCAAGATCGGCCTCTACGGGTTCGAGGCGCTGGCGCAGTTCTACGCAGACCCGACCGGGCTGACGCTGCCGCTCGTCAACGAGGAGCTGTTCTGGGGCGATGCCGGCATCGGCATGGCGATCATGGGCACGGCGCTCGCGGTCGCCGGGATCTTCAGCGCCGGGACGCCGGAGCAGCTGGGCGAGTGGGTCCCGCAGTGCTTCGGCACGGCCGAGGAGCCGCAGGTCGCCGCGTTCTGCGTCTCGGAGCCCAATGCGGGCTCCGACGTCTCGTCGCTGCGCACGGGCGCCCGCTACGACGCGGCGACGGACGAGTGGGTGCTCAACGGCCAGAAGGCGTGGGCCACGAACGGCGGCATCGCCGGCGTCCACGTCGTCGTCGCATCGGTCGACCCCGAGCTGCGCGCGCGCGGTCAGGCGGCGTTCGTGATCCCGCCGGGCACGGCGGGCCTGACGATGGGCACGAAGGTCAAGAAGCACGGCCTGCGCGCGTCGCACACCGCGGACGTCTTCCTCGACGACTGCCGCGTGCCGGGCGCGTGCCTGCTCGGCGGCAAGGAGAAGCTCGACGAGCGCCTGGCCCGGGCGCGCGAGGGCACGAGCGGGAAGTCACAGGCCGCGATGCAGACCTTCGAGGCCAGCCGCCCCACCGTCGGCGCGCAGGCGATCGGCATCGCGCGCGCGGCGTACGAGTACGCGCTCGACTACGCCCGCGAGCGCGAGCAGTTCGGCCGCAAGATCATCGAGAACCAGGCGATCGCGTTCGCGCTCGCCGACATGAAGCTCGAGATCGACGCGGCGCGCCTGCTCGTCTGGCGCGCCTCCTGGATGGGTCGCAGCGGCAAGCCGTTCACGGCGGCCGAGGGCTCGATGAGCAAGCTCAAGGCGGGCGAGGTGGCCGTGTGGGCGACCGAGCGCGCGATCCACATCCTGGGCGGCAACGGCTACACGCGCGAGTTCCCCGTCGAGCGCTGGCACCGGGACGCGAAGATCTACACGATCTTCGAGGGCACCTCGGAGATCCAGCGCCTCGTGATCGCGCGCGCGATCTCCGGCGTCGCGATCAAGTAGCGGCGTCCGCGGTCTGCTCGACGGTCGGCTCGGCGGCGTCCGCGACGAGCACGCGCTTGAGCACCTTGCCCGTGGCGTTGCGCGGCAGCTCGCCGACGAAGCGGATCTCGCGCGGAACCTTGAACGCGGCGAGCGTCGCGCGCACGTGCGCCTTGAGGTCGTCCGCGGAGGCGGCGGCGCCCGCGGCGCGCACGACGTAGCCGACGAGCCGCTGGCCGAACTGCTCGTCGGCGACGCCGACGACCGCGACGTCGGCGACCGCCGGGTGCCCGACGAGGACGTCCTCGACCTCCGACGGGTACACGTTCTCCCCGCCGGAGACGATCATGTCGTCCGCGCGCCCGTCGACGAACAGCTGCCCGGCCGCGTCGAAGTGGCCGAGGTCGCCCGTGCTCAGCAGGCCGTCGATGACCTCCTTGCCGCCGCCGTCGGTGTAGCCCTCGAACTCGATCCCGTTGCCGGCGAAGATCCGCCCGACCGCCCCGGGCGCCGCCGCCAGCCCGCGCTCGTCGTAGATCGCCGCGCGCGTGCCGCGCGGCGGGCGCCCCGCCGTGCCCGGGGCAGCACGCAGCTCGGCGGGCGTGGCGATCGCGACCCAGCCGACCTCGGTCGAGCCGTAGAGGTTGTAGAGCACGTCGCCGAACGCGTCCATGAACTCCGCCGGCAACCCGGCGCGCAGGGCGGACCCGCTCGCCGCGACGACGCGCAGCGCCGAGGCGTCATGCCGGCGGTGCACGTCGGCGCCGAGGGCGAGGATGCGCTCGAGCATC
>DAIOGP010000288.1:0-2020 GCA_036745135.1 Solirubrobacteraceae bacterium | reverse complement strand
TCGACGTCGCGATCGTCGGCGCGCCGTGCGACGACCTCGTCTCCGACCGCCCGGGGGCGCGGATGGGCCCGCGCGGGGTCCGTGCGGCGAGCTCCGCGCCCGGGGCCGCCGTCAGCGGGGGCCCCGACCCGTTCGAGGTGCTGCGCATGGTCGACTACGGCGACGCGCCCGTGCGCCCGGCTGACCCCGAGGCCTCGCACGCCGCGATCGAGCGCATCGTCGGCGAGGTCGTGGCGGCGGGCGCCGTCCCGATCACGATCGGCGGCGACCATGCGATCACGGCGCCGGCGCTGCGCGCGTGCGCCGCCGCGCACGGCCCGCTCGGCCTCGTCCACTTCGACACCCACACGGACACGGGCAGCACGGTGTTCGGCGTCGAGCGGTCCCACGGCACCTTCATACGGGCGCTCGTCGAGGAGGGCCACGTCGACGCGAGCCGCTACGTCCAGATCGGGCTGCGCGGCTACTGGCCCGGCGCGGCGGAGTTCGCGTGGCAGGAGGAGCGCGGGATCCGGAGCATCTTCATGCGCGAGATCGAGGAGCGCGGGATCGCCGAGGCGATCGGCGAGGCGATCGGCTTCGTCGGGGACGGGAACGCGTACCTGACGGTCGACGTCGACGTCCTCGACCCGTCCGTCGCCCCGGGGACGGGCACTCCAGAGCCCGGAGGCCTGCTCGCGCGCGAGCTGCTGCTCGCCGTACGGACGGTCGCCGAGCGGCTCGCGCTCGTCGGCGCCGACGTGGTCGAGGTGGCGCCGACGCTGCTCGGCGCGGCCGACGTGACGGCCCAGGTCGGCGACCGCGTGATCCGCGAGGTGCTCGCGGGGATCGCCACGCGGCGGGTCGCGGAGGGCTAGCGAGGCATCGCGCAGGTGCGACGCCGACCACGCGGTCTAGGATCCGACGGTGCTCGAGCTGCGACCGTCGTGCGAGTGCTGCGACCGTGACCTGCCGCCGGAATCGCCCGATGCGCGGATCTGCACCTATGAGTGCACCTTCTGCGCAGCGTGCGTCGAGGATCGCCTCGGCGGGGTGTGCCCGAACTGCGGCGGGAACTTCGAGCCGCGCCCCATCCGCCCGGCGGCGGCGCTGGCCAGGCACCCGGCCTCGACGGCGCGCGTGTTCGCGCCGGAGGGCTGCGGCGGCCGCTGAGTTGGTGTGACGCCCGACGCCAGCCGGCGTCCCGACCCTGGGATTCGTGCTCGACCCGCGATCGCTACAACTTCGCGGCGCGCCCGTATCGATACCTTGGACCCCTGAGGAGCTGATCAGCACGCTTTCGACGAACCAGTTCAAGAACGGCAACCACATCGAGGTCGACGGGGTCGTCTTCAAGATCCTCGAGTTCCAGCACGTCAAGCCCGGCAAGGGCGGCGCGTTCGTGCGCACGAAGCTGCGCCGCTCGAGCGACGGCGCCGTGATCGACCGCACGTTCCGGGCGGGGGAGAAGTTCCGTTCCGTGCGCACGGAGTCGCGGCGCATGCAGTTCCTCTATGCCGACGGGACCGAGGCGCACTTCATGGACTCGGAGAGCTTCGAGCAGCTGGCGCTGCCGCAGCCGACGGTCGCCGAGGAGCTCAAATGGACGAAGCCCAGCGACGACGTCGACATGCTCTTCATCGACGGCGCCCCGTCGGACCTGCAGCTGCCCAGCGCCGTCGACCTCGAGGTCACCGAGACGGAGCCGGGCCTGCGCGGGGACACGGCGTCGGGCGGCGGCTCGAAGCCCGCGACGCTCGAGACCGGGGCGGTGGTGAGCGTGCCGCTGTTCGTGGACATCGGCGACCGGATCCGGGTCGACACGCGCTCGGGCGAGTACGTGTCGCGTGCGTAGGGAGCAGCAGCGCCGCGCCGCGGTCTTCGCGCTCTACCAGCACGACGTCACCGGGCGGCCCCTCGCGGCCTGTCTCGAGCGCGACGCGAGCGCGTTCACGCGCGAGCTCGCCGCGGCCACGGCGGCGCGGATCGACGAGCTCGACGGGCTGATCGAGCGCCACGCCGAAGGCTGGACGCTCGATCG
>DAIOGP010000287.1:0-2029 GCA_036745135.1 Solirubrobacteraceae bacterium | reverse complement strand
ACGACATCTACTCGATCGAGGACCTCAAGCAGCTGATCTACGACCTGCGCTGCGCCAACAAGGACGCGCGCATCTCGGTCAAGCTCGTCTCCGAGGTCGGCGTCGGCACGGTCGCCGCGGGCGTGGCGAAGGCGAACGCCGACCACGTGCTGATCTCCGGCGACGGCGGCGGCACGGGCGCGTCGCCGCTGTCGTCGATCCAGTCGGCCGGCGTGCCCTGGGAGATCGGCCTCGCCGAGACGCAGCAGACGCTGCTGCTCAACGACCTGCGCTCGCGCATCTGGGTGCAGACCGACGGCCAGCTCAAGACCGGGCGCGACGCCGTCATCGCTGCCTGCCTCGGCGCCGACGAGATGGGCTTCTCGACCGCGCCGCTGATCGCCACCGGCTGCATCATGATGCGCGCCTGCCACCTGAACACCTGCCCGGTCGGCATCGCGACGCAGGACCCCGAGCTGCGCAAGCGCTTCCAGGGCACGCCCGAGCACGTCGTCAACTTCTTCTTCTTCGTCGCCGAGGAGGCCCGGCGGATCATGGCCTCGCTCGGCATCGCCAGCTTCGACGACCTCATCGGCCGCACCGACCTGCTCGTCGCCGACGAGGCGATCGATCACTGGAAGGCGCGCGGGATCGACCTCACGCACATCCTCGCGCAGCCGCCGGTGCCGGCGGACGCCCCGCGGCGTCGCGTGCGCCCGCAGGAGCCCGTCCTCGACGACGCGCTCGACTGGACGCTGATCGACGGGGCCGGTCCCGCGCTCGAGCGCGGCGAGCGCGTGGCGCTCGAGCACCCGATCGCGAACGTCAACCGCTGCGTGGGCGGGCTGCTCTCGGGCGAGATCGCGCGCCGCCACGGCGCCGCCGGACTGCCGGAGGACACGATCGCGGTCACGCTCCACGGCTCGGCCGGGCAGAGCTTCGGCGGCTGGCTCGCGCCGGGCGTGAGCTTCACGCTCCACGGCGACACGAACGACTACGCCGGCAAGGGCCTCTCCGGCGGCGTGATCGCCGTGCGCCCCCCCGCGGGCGCCGCGTTCAAGGCCGAGGAGAACGTGATCGTCGGCAACACCGTGCTCTACGGAGCGACCGGCGGGCGCGCGTTCTTCCGCGGCCTCGCCGGCGAGCGCTTCGCCGTGCGCAACTCCGGCGCCTCCGCCGTCGTCGAGGGCGTCGGCGACCACGGCTGCGAGTACATGACCGGCGGGCGCGTCGTCGTGCTCGGCCCGACCGGCCGCAACTTCGCCGCCGGCATGAGCGGCGGCGTCGCCTACGTGCTCGACGAGAAGGAGAAGTTCGCGGCGCGCTGCAACATGGGCCTCGTGGGTTTCGAGGCGCTCGCCGAAGCCGACGCGATCGAGCTGCGCGAGCTGGTCGCCGAGCACGCCGCGCGCACCGGCTCGACCGTCGCCGGCCGCGTGCTCGAGCACTGGGACGAGCTGCTGCCCAAGTTCGTCAAGGTCATGCCCCACGACTACAAGCGCGCGCTCGCCGAGCTCGCCGCGCAGGAGGACGCCGCGGCGTTCGCGGCGAGCAATGGCGGCGGCGAGCTCGAGCACGACGAGCACTCCGTCTCCACGAGCGGCGGCGGGTTCGTCGGCACCGAAAGCGAGGAGCCCGAGGAGCTCGAGGAGATCGAGGCGTGAGCGGCGGACGGAGACGCACCTGATGGGCAAGCTCGGCGGCTTCCTCGAGATCGAGCGCGTGAGCTACGGCAATCGCGATCCGCGCGAGCGGGTCCACGACTACCGCGAGTTCATGCAGCCCCTGCCCGAGGCGGGCGTGCGCGAGCAGGGCGCTCGCTGCATGGAGTGCGGCGTGCCCTTCTGCCACTCCGGCTGCCCGCTGGGCAACCTGATCCCGGACTGGAACGACCTCGTCTACCGCGGCCGCTGGCGCGAGGCGATCGAGCAGCTGCACGCGACGAACAACTTCCCCGAGTTCACCGGGCGCCTGTGTCCCGCGCCCTGCGAGGCGGCGTGCGTGCTCGAGATCCGCGAGGGCGACGCCGTCACGATCAAGCAGATCGAGG
>DAIOGP010000286.1:0-2033 GCA_036745135.1 Solirubrobacteraceae bacterium | reverse complement strand
GGCCCGACCGCGTCGAGCGCCGTGAAGCCGTCGTAGATCAGGATCGCGACGTCCACGGCGCTACAGCCGCTCGATCGCGCGCTCGATGCGCTCGCGCGCCTCGCGGGCGATCGGCTCGAGCTCGTCGTTGGCGGCGAGCCGCATCGCCGCGAGCGGCTCCATCGCCGCGACGTGGGTGACCCCGTCGGCGCGGCGCACGACGACGTTGCACGGGAGCAGCACGCCGAGGTCCGGCTCGAGCGCGATGCCGCGACTGGCGAGCTGCGGGTTGCAGGCGCCGAGGATCAGGTAGGGCTCGATGTCGAGCGCGAGCTTCTGCTGGAGCGCGGCCTGGACGTCGATCTCCGACAGCACGCCGAAGCCCTCGGCTGCGAGCTCGGTGCGGACGCGCTCGACGACCTCGTCGAACGAGCCGGCGACGGTGCGGGTCAGGGCGTAGGCGGTGGTGTCCATCCGGCGGCTCCTCGATTGCGGGGCGGTCCCCGCAGCCTACCCCGCGCCTACTTGTCGTCGCCCAGCTCGAGCACGGCGAGGAACGCCTCCTGCGGGACCTCGATCCGGCCGACCTGCTTCATGCGCTTCTTGCCCTCCTTCTGCTTCTCGAGCAGCTTGCGCTTGCGCGAGATGTCGCCGCCGTAGCACTTCGCGATCACGTCCTTGCGGTAGGCCTTGACCGTCTCGCGCGCGACGATCTTCGCGCCGATCGCGGCCTGGATCGCGACGTCGTACTGCTGGCGGGGGATCTTGCGGCGCAGCTTCTCGGTCAGCAGGCGACCGACCTCGTAGGCCTTGTCGCGGTGGACGATCATCGACAGCGCGTCGACCGTGTCGCCCGCGAGCATCACGTCGAGCTTCACGAGCCGCGAGGGCTTGCGCCCGGTGAGCTCGTAGTCCAGCGACGCGTAGCCGCGGGTGCGGGACTTCAGCTGGTCGAAGAAGTCGAGCACGATCTCGGCGAGCGGCAGGTCGTAGGTCAGCTGCACGCGCTCGGCCGACAGGAAGTGCATGCCCGCGTGGTCGCCGCGGCGCTCCTGGCAGAGCTCCATGACGGCGCCGATGTACTCCTTCGGGCACAGGATCGACGCGCGGATGTAGGGCTCGCGGATCTCCTCGATCCGCGCCGGGTCGGGCATGTCCGTGGGGTTGTGGACGGGCACGACGTCGCCGCTCGTGAGCGTCACCTCGTACTCGACCGAGGGCATCGTCGCCATCAGCTCGAGGTCGTACTCGCGCTCGAGCCGCTCGCGCACGATGTCCATGTGCAGCAGGCCGAGGAACCCGCAGCGGAAGCCGAAGCCCAGCGCGTCGGAGGTCTCGGGCTCCCACGTGAGCGCCGCGTCGTTGAGGGTCAGCTTCTCGAGCGCGTCGCGCAGCTCGGGGAAGCGATCCGAGTCGATCGGGAAGAGGCCGCAGAAGACCATCGGCTTGACGTCGCGGTAGCCCGGCAGCGCCTCCGTCGCGGGGTTCGCCTTCGTCGTGAGCGTGTCGCCGACGCGCAGCTTGGTGACGTCCTTGAGCCCGGTGATGACGTATCCGACCTCGCCGGCGGACAGCGACTGCACCGGGGTCATCTCGGGGGTGAAGAACCCGATCTCGTCGATCTCGGCGTCGGTGCGGGCCTGCATCGCGTGGATCGCCTGGCCCTTGGCGAACGCCCCGTCCACGACCCGCACGTACGCGACCACGCCGCGGTACTGGTCGAACTCGGAGTCGAAGATCAGCGCGCGCGCCGGCGCGTCGGGGTCGCCCGACGGCGGCGGCACCTTGGCGATCAGCTCCTCGAGCACCTCGGCGACGCCCTCCCCCGTCTTCGCGGAGATGCGCCGCACCAGCTCGGCCGGCTCCCCGAGCAGCTCCGCGATCTCCGCGGCCACGCGCTCGGGCTCGGCGCCGGGCAGGTCGATCTTGTTGAGGCACGGGATCAGCTCGAGCCCGGACTCGACGGCGAGGTAGGTGTTGGCGAGCGTCTGCGCCTCGACCCCCTGGGAGGCGTCGACGACGAGCAGCGCGCCCTCGCACGCCGCCAGCGAGCG
>DAIOGP010000285.1:0-2047 GCA_036745135.1 Solirubrobacteraceae bacterium | reverse complement strand
AGCCGCGGCTGTTCTCGTTCAACAATCCGATGGGCGCCTGCCCGCGCTGCGACGGACTCGGCAGCATCAGCTTCTTCGATCCGAAGCGCGTCGTCGCCTTCCCGCAGCTCTCGCTCGCGTCGGGCGCGATCAAGGGCTGGGACCGCCGCAACCAGTTCTATTTCCAGATGCTCGGCAGCCTCGCCAAGCACGTGGGCTTCGATCTCGAGCGGCCGTTCACGCGGCTGCCGGAGCGGGTGCAGCAGATCATCCTGACCGGGAGCGGGGACGAAAAGATTCCATTTGCCTACCTCTCCGACCGCGGCAAGCCGATGGTGCGCGAGCACGTGTTCGAGGGCATCATCCCGAACCTCGAGCGCCGCTACCGCGAGACCGACTCGTTGATGGTGCGCGAGGAGCTCGCGAAGTACCTCAACTCGAAGCCCTGCCCGGAATGCAACGGTACGCGGCTGCGGCGCGAGGCCCGGCACGTCAAGGTCGGCACGGGGGCGGAGGCCCGCGCCATCTACGAAATCTCGGGCCTGCCGCTGCGGGAGGCGGCCGCCCACTTCGGCCGGCTGACGCTCGACGGCCAGAAGCACGCGATCGCCGACCGGATCATCAAGGAGATCGTGAGCCGGCTCGAATTCCTGAACAACGTCGGGCTCGACTACCTGGCGCTCGACCGGTCGGCGGAGACGCTCTCCGGCGGCGAGGCGCAGCGGATCCGGCTCGCCTCGCAGATCGGCTCGGGGCTGACCGGCGTCATGTACGTGCTGGACGAGCCGTCGATTGGCTTGCACCAGCGCGACAACGACCGGCTGCTCGCGACGCTGAAGCACCTGCGCGATCTCGGCAACAGCGTGATCGTCGTCGAGCACGACCACGACGCGATCTGCGCGGCGGACTACATCGTCGACATGGGCCCCGGCGCGGGCGAGCACGGCGGCCAGGTCGTTGCCCAGGGCACGCCCGAGGAGATCCGCCTGGCGCCGCATTCGCTGACCGGTCAGTATCTCGCGGGTCACCGGCAGATTCCGATGCCGGCGCGCCGCCATCGTGTCGACCCGGGCCGCATGCTGACGCTCGAAGGCGCGCGCGGCAACAACCTCAAGCGCGTCACGCTGCGCCTGCCCGTGGGCGTCTTCGTCTGCGTCACGGGCGTGTCGGGCTCGGGCAAGTCGACGCTGATCAACGACACGCTCTACCACGCGGTGGCAAGGCACCTCTACGGCAGCACGACGGAGCCCGCGCCCTACGACGACATGCACGGCATCGAGTTCTTCGACAAGGTGATCAGCGTCGACCAGAGCCCGATCGGCCGGACGCCGCGCTCGAATCCGGCGACCTACACGGGCCTCTTCACGCCGATCCGCGAGCTCTTCGCGCAGGTCAAGGCGGCGCGCGAGCGCGGGTACGGCCCCGGGCGCTTCTCGTTCAACGTCAAGGGCGGCCGCTGCGAGGCCTGCCAGGGCGACGGCCTCATCAAGGTCGAGATGCACTTCCTGCCCGACATCTACGTGCCCTGCGACGTCTGCCACGGCCAGCGCTACAACCGCGAGACGCTCGAGATCCGGTACAAGGACCGGAACATCCACGAAGTGCTGGCGATGACGGTCGAGCAGGCGTTCCCGTTCTTCGAGCCGGTGCCCTCGGTCGCGCGCAAGCTCTCGACGCTGCTCGACGTCGGGCTGGGCTACATCACGCTCGGCCAGTCGGCGACCACGCTGTCCGGCGGCGAGGCGCAGCGCGTGAAGCTGGCACTCGAGCTGTCGAAGCGCGACACGGGCCGCACGCTGTACATACTGGACGAGCCGACCACGGGACTGCACTTCCACGACATCGAGATGCTGCTGACCGTGCTGCACCGGTTGCGCGACCATGGCAACACGGTGGTCGTCATCGAGCACAATCTCGACGTGATCAAGACGGCGGACTGGATCATCGACCTCGGCCCGGAGGGCGGGGCGGGCGGCGGGTCGATCCTCGTCGAGGGCCCGCCGGACGAGATCGCCAGGACCGCCGGGAGCTACACCGGCCGCTATCTGAAGCCCGTCCTCGACGCGCA
>DAIOGP010000284.1:0-2054 GCA_036745135.1 Solirubrobacteraceae bacterium | reverse complement strand
CAGCGCGATCACGCCGCCGCACAGGCGCTGGTACTGCAGCGCGCGGCGCAGGCTCGATGCGCTGCGCACGGGCTTGCCGTCGTCGGTGAAGCCGAGCGCGCCGGCGCCGCGCAGCTCGACCATCTCCGTGAGCTCCTCGCCGCGCAGGCCGCGCGTCACCGCCGCGAGGAACCCGACCGGGACGCGCGCCTCGCGGCCGGCGGCGGCGCGCAGCGCGCCGAGGACCGAGGCGTCGTCGACGGTCGGCTGCGTGTTGGGCATCGCGACGATCGCGACGAAGCCTCCCGCCGCCGCCGCGCGGGTCCCCGAGTCGAGGTCCTCCTCGTGCTCCTCGCCCGGGGTGCGCAGGTGCACGTGCGGGTCGACGAAGCCGGGCAGCAGGTGGCGTCCTTCGCCCTCGACCGTCTCGGCGCCGGCGGGTGCCGCGAGCGTCCCTGGCGCGCCGAGCTGCGCGATCCGCCCCGCGCGCACGAGCACGTCGGCCGGCGCGTCGAGCCCGGCCCGCGGATCGAGCACGTGGGCGCGGCGGATCAGCAGCTCCACCGGCGGCGTCTCCTTGGCGATCAGCGCGCTCATGCCGGCTGGGGCTCCTGGTCGGGCGCGCTCGGCGCCGGCTCGCTCGCGCGCGCGCTGCCGGCGAGCAACTCGTAGAGCACCGCCATGCGCACGTAGACCCCGGCCTCGACCTGCTGGACGATGACCGCCTGGGGCGAGTCGATCGCCTCCGCGGAGAGCTCGACGCCGCGGTTGACCGGCCCCGGGTGCATCAGCACCTGGCGCGGCGCGAGCCGGCGCGTGTCGACCTGGTAGACGGCCGCGTACTCGCGGAGCGAGGGGATGAAGGCGTCGCGCATCCGCTCGTGCTGGAGGCGCAGGACGTAGACCGCGTCGGCCTCGCCGAGCCGGTCGAGCGTCAGCTCGACCTCGCAGCCGAGCGCCGCCTCGATCCCGCGCGGGATCAGCGTCGGTGGCCCGCACACGGTCACGTGCGCGCCGAGCTTGCGGAACGCGAGGATGTTCGAGCGCGCGACGCGGGAGTGCAGCACGTCGCCGACGATCCAGATCCGCCGGCCCTCGAGGCCGCCGAGCCGCTGCGTGAGCGTGTAGACGTCGAGCAGCGCCTGCGTCGGATGCTCGTGCTTGCCGTCGCCGGCGTTCACGACCGCGGCGGTCGTCCAGCCGGCGACGAGCCGCGCCGCGCCCGCGTAGGGCGTGCGGATCACGATCGCCGAGGGGCTGTAGGCCGAGAGCGTCTGGACCGTGTCCTTCAGCGACTCCCCCTTGTCCACGGAGGATCCGGCCGAGCGGATCGAGACAACGTCGGCCGACAGGCGCTTGGCCGCCAGCTCGAACGAGGACGACGTGCGCGTCGAGGCCTCGTAGAAGAGGTTGACGACCGTGCGACCGCGCAGCGTCGGGACCTTCTTGATCTCGCGTCCGGAGACCTCGGCGAAGGAGGCGGCGCGCGCGACGATCCGCTCGATCGCATCGCGGTCGAGGTCCTCGATCGAGAGCAGGTGGCCGAGGCTCATGCGGGCACCTCGGCCGCCGGCCCGATCGTGACCTCGTCGCTGCCGTCGAGCTCCTCGACGTGGACGTTGACGCGCTCGGAGCGCGCGGTCGGCAGGTTCTTGCCGACGAAGTCGGGGCGGATCGGCAGCTCCCGGTGGCCGCGGTCGGCGAGCACGGCGAGGCGGACCTTCCCCGGGCGGCCGTAGTCGAACAGCGCCTCGATCGCCGCGCGCACGGTGCGGCCGGTGTAGAGCACGTCGTCGACGATCACGACCGTGCGCCCGTCGAGCGGGAAGTCGAGGTGGGAGTCGAGCACCACCGGCTGCTCGGTCGCGCGCGTCGCCACGTCGTCGCGGTAGAACGAGATGTCGAGGTCGCCGAGCGGCACGTCCTCGTCGCGCAGCTCGGAGACGAGCCGCTGCAGGCGCGCGGCGAGCGGTGCGCCGCGGCGATGGATCCCGACGATCGCGAGCGGCTCGCCCGGGCTCTGCTCGACGATCTCGTGCGCGATGCGCACGAGCGTGCGCCGCACGTCATCCGCG
>DAIOGP010000283.1:0-2067 GCA_036745135.1 Solirubrobacteraceae bacterium | reverse complement strand
CGCTTCCCGGCGATCGACCTGACCGCGAGCAGCACGATGCGGCCGGAGCTGCTGGTCGGCGAGGCGGGGGCGCAGGCCATCGCGCAGGCGCGCGCGGAGGCCGCCGATCGCGCGCTGCGCTGAGCCGGGGGAGGCGCCGTGCGCATCCTGATCGTCGAGGACGAGCCCGCGATCGCCGACTTCCTCCAGCGCGGTCTCGAGGCCGAGGGCTACGCGGTCACCTGCGCGAGCGACGGCCGTGAGGGCGAGGAGCTCGCGCTGGTCGAGAGCTTCGACCTCGTGATCCTCGACCGGATGCTGCCGCGCCGCGACGGCCTGGAGGTGCTCGAGGCGATCCGCAGGGAGAAGCCGGCGCTGCCGGTGATCGTGCTGACCGCCAAGGCCGAGGTCGAGGACCGCGTGCTCGGCCTCGATCGCGGCGCCACGGACTACGTGACGAAGCCGTTCGCGTTCGACGAGCTGGCGGCGCGCGTGCGCGCCCATCTGCGCGCGCCCCACCAGAGCGAGGCGACGTCGCTCGACGCGGCCGGCGTCCACCTCGACCTGCTCAGCCGCCGCGCCGAGCGCGACGGCGTCGAGGTGCGCCTGTCGGCCAAGGAGTTCGAGCTGCTGGCCTACTTCATGCGCCACCCCGACCAGGTCCTGTCCAGGGAGCAGATCCTGAGCGCGGTGTGGGGCTACGACTTCGATCCGGGCACGAACGTCGTCGAGGTCTACATCGGCTACCTGCGCAAGAAGCTCGCGCTGCCCGACCGGCCGGCCCCGATCGACACGCTGCGCTCGGTCGGCTACCGGCTCACGACCCGTGCGTAGGAGCCGCCGGACCGCGGGCCTGCGCGGCCGCCTGACGGCCTGGATCGCCGGCATCCTGCTGCTCGCGCTCGGCGCCACGTTCATCGCGGTCGACACCGGCACCGGCCGCAGGCTCCGCGCGCAGATCGACGCCGAGCTGCGGACGGAGGCGACGACGTTCGCGGGCGCGATCGCGCCCGGCAACGCCGCGCGCCCGGACGAGATCCTCACCGTGGCGCGCGACTACGTGGCGAACCTGCGCTTCAGCGAGCGCCAGCGCCTGCTGATCGCGTCGGTCCCCGGCGGACGCTACGCGACGAGCCAGGTGGAGCTGCTCGACCCGCGCAACGACGGCCGGCACGAGCCGACCGCGCTCCGGCGCGAGCGCGCGGACGCGCGGGCGCTGCGGAGCATCCGGCCCGGCTTCCGCACCTTGGACCTCGCCGACGTGGGCTCGATCCGGCTGTTCACGGTCGCCGTGCGACGCCGGGGGCAACGGGTCGCGACCGTCACGGTCGGCGAGCCGACGACGACGGTCGACCGGGCCCAGCGGGGAATCGAGCGGACGTTCCTGCTGGCCGGCTCGCTCGCCATGCTGGCGGCGCTCGTGGCGGGCTACATCGTCGCCGCGCGGACGACCGGGCCGCTGCGCCGGATGGCGCGCGTGGCCGCGGACGTCGACGCCGGTGATCTCTCGCACCGCATCGGGGCGGGTGGCCCGCGCGACGAGGTGCGGGTCCTCGCCGATGCCTTCGACCGCATGCTCGACCGCCTCGAGGACGCCTTCTCGCGCCAGCGGGCGTTCGTGGCCGATGCCTCGCACGAGCTGCGTACGCCGCTGACCGTCATCCGTGGGCAGATCGAGGTGCTCGCGCGCCAGCGCGAGCCCTCCGCGCAGGACGTCGGCCACGTGGAGCGCGCCGTCCGGACCGAGATCGCGCGCATGGAGCGTCTCGTCGAGGAGCTGATGCTGCTGGCGCGCCTGGACGAGGGGATGGCGCTCCAGCCGCGCGCGCTCGAGCTCGCGCCGTTCCTCACCGAGATCGTCGACGCCGCGACGCTGACCGGCGAGCGTCGCTTCGAGCTCGGCGAGGTCCCCGCCGGCGTGCTGCGCGCCGACCCCGATCGCATCGCCCAGGTGCTGCGCAACCTGATCGGCAACGCGGTCGAGCACACGCAGCCCGGCGGCCTCGTGCGGCTCACGACGACGACGAGCGGCGGGCGGGTGACGTTCGTCGTCGAGGACGACGGGCCGGGAATCCCGCCGGACCAGCT
>DAIOGP010000282.1:0-2070 GCA_036745135.1 Solirubrobacteraceae bacterium | reverse complement strand
GCGCGCAGGAGCTCGCGCGCGCGCTCGCGCGAGCGGCGCCGCTCCCGCTCGTGCTCGACGCGGACGGCCTGAACGCGCACGCAGGGCGGCTTGCCGACCTCGCCGCCCGCGAGGCGCCGACGATCCTCACCCCGCACGCGGGCGAGCTCGCGCGCCTGCTCGACACGACGAGCGCCGCGGTGGAGGCCGAGCGTCTGCGGCACGCGCGGGAGGCGGCGGCCGCTGCGCGCGCGATCGTCGTGCTCAAGGGCGACGACACGCTCATCGCCGCGCCCGACGGGACCGTGGCCGTGAGCCCGGGCGACAGCCCTGCGCTGGCGACGGCCGGCACGGGCGACGTGCTCGCCGGCGCCGTGGGCGCGCTGGTCGCGCAGGGCGTCGAGCCGTTCGCGGCGGCCGGCGCCGGCGTGTGGCTGCACCTAGCGGCCGGTCGCCTCGCCGCGTGCGCTCAGCACGGCCCGGAGGGCGTGATCGCCGGCGACGTGATCGCCGCGCTCCCGGGGGCGCGCGCCCGGGCCGCCCGATAACCTGCGGCGATCGCGACCGTCGCCGACATCATGGAGCGCGACGTCGTCGTGGCACGGGCCGACGACGACGTCGAGACGCTGCTGCGCACCCTGCGCGAGCACGAGCTGCCGGGCGTGCCGGTGGTCGACGACGCGGGGCGGTGCGTCGGCATCGTGACCGAGGCGGACCTCGTGCTGCGCGACGCCGAGGTCGAGCTGCGGATGCCCCACTACGTCGAGATCTTCGGCGGCATCGTGTTCCTCGAGCCGTTCAAGCACTTCGAGGAGCGCCTGCGCAAGGCGTTCGCCGCGAAGGTCTCCGACATGATGACCGCGGACCCGATCACCGTCACCGAGGACACGCTCGTCGAGGATGCCGCGAAGATCATCAGCGTCCGCAGGCACAACCGGCTGCCCGTCGTCGACGACGCCGGGCGGCTCGTCGGGGTCGTCACCCGCCTCGACGTGCTCGAGGCGCTGACCGAGTAGATGCGGCGCGCGCTGGCCAGGGTCAACCTGGCGGCGATCGAGCGCAACTGCGCCCGGCTGCGCGCCGGGCTCGCCGGCGAAGCGGCGCTGTGCGCCGTCGTCAAGGCCGACGGGTACGGCCACGGCGCGGCGCCCGCGGCGCGCGCGGCGCTCGCGGGCGGCGCCACCTGGCTCGCCGTGGCCACGGCGAGCGAGGCCGTCGAGCTGCGGGCCGCGGGCGTCGCCGGGCGCATCCTCGTCATGGGGGCCCTGAGCGCCGAGGAGCTCGAGGAGGCCCTCGGCGCGGACGCGGACGTCGTCGCGTGGCGCGAGGCGTTCGTCGCGCGGGTCGCCGCGCGCGGCACGCCGGCGCGGCTGCACGTCAAGCTCGACACCGGGATGGGCCGGCTCGGCACGCGCGACGCCGACGAGGCGCGGCGCGTCGCGGCGGCGATCGACGGCGCCCCCGGCCTCGAGCTCGCCGGCGCGATGACCCACTTCGCGACCGCCGACGAGCCCGACGACGCCTTCTTCGCCGAGCAGCTCGCGCGCTTCGCGCCGTTCGCCGCCGAGCTGAAGGCGGGGCGCCCGGAGCTCGTCGTGCACGCGGCGAACAGCGCCGCGACGCTGCGCGGTCCGGTCGCCCACTTCGACCTCGTGCGCTGCGGCGTCGCGATCTACGGGATGGATCCCTTCCACCAGGACCCGGCGCTGCGGGGGCTCGAGCCCGCGCTCGCACTCGAGTCCTACGTCGCGGACGTGAAGCCCTGCGCGCCGGGCGAGAGCGCCGGCTACGGGCGGCGCTTCGTCGCCGAGCGGGCGACGCGGCTGGCCGTCGTCCCGATCGGCTACGGCGACGGCGTGCGCCGCGGTCTCACCAACAACGCCGACGTGCTGATCGGCGGTGCGCGGTACCCGCTCGTCGGGACCGTCAGCATGGACAACGTGACGGTCGACGTCGGCGACGAGCGGTCGGTCGCGCCGGGAGCGCCGGCGACGCTGATCGGGGCTCAGGGCGATGAGCGCATCACGGCCGAGGAGGTCGCGCGGCGACTGGGGACGATCAACTACGAGGTCATCTGCGGCGTGAGCGCCC
>DAIOGP010000281.1:0-2080 GCA_036745135.1 Solirubrobacteraceae bacterium | reverse complement strand
TCGCGAGCAGCGAGAAGTCGCTGTGGCTGTGCGGGTCGACGAAGCCGGGACAGACGACCTTGCCCGACGCGTCGATCACCCGCGTGGCCGTCGCCTCCTCGCCGAGCCGGCCGACCTCCACGATCTTCCCGCCCTCGATTGCCACGTCGCCGAGGAAGGGCGGGCTCCCGGTGCCGTCGGCGACCCAGCCGTTCCGGATCAGCACGTCGGGCATCGTCGCCTCACTTCTTGTCGCCCGCCGCCACGTGCGGCCCGAGGCGCGGGTCGAGGATGTCGCGGAGGCCGTCGCCGAGGAAATTGAAGCCGAGCACGACGACCATGATCGCGAGCCCGGGGAAGATCGAGAGCCATGGGGCGATGTCGAGGTACGAGCGAGCGCTGTTCAGCATGCCGCCCCACGAGGCCTCGGGGGGCTGCGTGCCGAGCCCGAGGAAGCTCAGCGCCGCTTCGCTGAGAATGGCGGTCGACAGGTACACCGTGACGAGCACGATCAGCGGCGCGGCGATGTTGGGGATGACGTGACGGGCCATGACGCGGACGTGGGAGGAGCCCAGTGCACGTGTGGACTCGACGAACGGGAACCCCATCACCTCGAGCACCGCGCCGCGCACGACCCGTGCGAAGGCTGGTGCGATCACGATGCCGATGGCGATCATTGCGTTCCGCCTGTTCGGCCCCAGCATCCCGGCGATCACGATCGCGAGCACGAGCCCCGGCAGGGCGAACATGAGGTCGACGAAGCGCATCAGCAGGCCGTCGAGCCAGCCTCCAAAGAACCCCGCCAGCAGGCCGAGAGTGACGCCCAGACCAAAGGCGATCGAGACGGAGATGATCCCCACCTGCAGCGACACCTGGGCGCCGTGGACGATGCGCGCCAGGGTGTCGCGCCCGAGCTCGTCGGTTCCCATCGGATGGGCCCAGCTCGGGGACTGGAGCCGGATCGCGACCAGGTCGTTCGGGTCGACCGACCAGACGTAGGACCCGAAGATCGCGACCAGGATGTTGAAGCCGACGATGATCGCGCCCGCGATCCCGATCGGATTGCGCCATTTCGCGAACCGGCCCGCCCGCCGCGCCGGTGTGTACACCCATGCGTCCTTGCCGACCTCGCTCGGCCCCTCCGGCGCGAGCACGGGCGCCTCGTTGTTGGGGAAGTTGCTCATTCCTGGGAGATCCTCGGGTCGAGCACACCGTAGAGGAGATCGACGAGCAGGTTGGCGAAGATGAAGATGAACGCGAGCAGCAACGTTGCCCCCTGCACGACCGGGTAGTCCCGGTTGAAGATGGCATTGATCAGCGTGTTGCCGATGCCGGGCAGGCCGAAGATGATCTCGACGATCGCCGAGCCGCCCATCAGGATCCCGATCTCGAACCCGACGACGGTGACGACGGGGATGAGCGCATTCCGCAAGGCATGCCGCGAGACGACGACCTTGCGCCGCACACCTTTCGCCCGGGCGGTGCGCACGTAGTCCTGCCCGAGCACCTCGAGCATCGTCGCGCGCACCATCCGCATCACGATCGCGAGCGTGAAGACGGAGATCGCGATCGCGGGGAGGATGAACTGGCTCAGGTTCGCGATCGGATCCTCGTAGATGGGGACGTACGTCAGGGGCGGCACCCAGCCGAAGACGCGTGACGTGAAGAGGAGAAGCAGCGTCGCCAGCCAGAAGTTCGGGATGCTGACGCCGATGAGGCCGCCGATGCGCGCCGCGAAGTCGTGCTTGCTGTCGCGCTTGACAGCCGAGAGGACACCGAGGGGAATGCCGATCACGGTCGCGATCAGCAGGCCGAGGACGACCAGCTCGAAGGTGATGGGCAGCGCGTCGATGAGCACGTTTGCGACGGGCTCCGTGTTGCGCAGGGAGTCCCCGAGGTCACCCTGGACGACCCCGCTGATCCACCTCCAGTACTGCTCGGGGTAGGAGCCGTTGAGGCCGAGCTGCTCGCGAGCCTGCTCGATCAGCTTCGGGTCGTTGCCGATGTCAGCTCCCGAGAGAACGGCGACGATGTCACCCGGAAGCAGGCGCACCATCATGAAGATCACGATCGAGACCCCGATCAGCGTCGGGATCATCAA
>DAIOGP010000280.1:0-2104 GCA_036745135.1 Solirubrobacteraceae bacterium | reverse complement strand
GGCGGTCGCGGAACTCGATCACCTCGGGGAAGTTGTGCCCCGTGTCGACGTGCATCAGCGGGAAGGGGAAGGCGCCCGGCCGGAACGCCTTCTCGGCGAGTCGCAGCAGGACGATCGAGTCCTTGCCGCCGGAGAACAGCAGCACCGGGCGCTCGAGCTCGGCCGCGACCTCGCGCATCACGTGGATCGCCTCGGCCTCGAGCAGGTCGAGGTTGGAGAGGGCGACGCTCATGCGCGCTCCGATGCCGGTCGCGGCGGCGTGGCCAGCGGGACGGCGGCGACGACGGCCGAGCCGGCGCTCACCGGCGGCGGAGCGGGGAAGGACCCCGCGGCCGGGAGCGCCTGGCGGCCCGCGGGCGCACCCGCGCCGGGTGCGCCGCGGCGGTGGTAGACCTGCCACGCGAGCACGCCCGCGGCGAGCGGCGCGCCGACGATCGCTCCGGGGGGCACGGCCACGCCCGCCTTCGCGAGCACGCCGAGCCCGGAGCCCAGCAGCACGCAGCCGAGCGCGGGGCGCAGGCCACCGGCCGAGACGCGCGTCACGAGGTGGGTGCCGACCAGCACGCCCGGCAGCGACCCGATCAGGATGTTCGCCATCAGGACGAGGTCGACGTTGCCGCTGAGGAAGTGCGCGAAGCCGGCGACGTACAGCAGCACCGCGGCGTGGAAGACGTCCGTGCCGACGACCCGGTGGGGCGTGAGCCGGAAGACGAGGATCAGCGCGAGCCCGATCAGCGCGCCGCTGCCGACCGAGGTGAGCCCGAGGATCAGCCCGAGCACGAGCCCGATCGCGACCGCGGTCGCCTTCGTCCCGCGCGTGAGCGTCACCTCGTGGCGCTCGCGCGCGACGAGCCGCGGCATGAACAGCGCGCGGTAGAGCAGCGACACGGCGACGACGATCAATGCGGCGCCGACGCTGATCAGCAGCGTCCCGTCGATCCGGTCGCCGTACGCGCGGTGCAGGCGGTTGACGAGCCACACGCCGACGAGCGAGCCCGGGATGCTCCCGCACGCGAGCCACGCCGAGACGCCGAGGTCGACGGTGCCCTTGCGCAGGTGGCGCCAGCCGCCGAGCGTCTTCGTCACCGCGCCGTAGGCGAGGTCGGTGCCGATCGCGGTCACCGGCTTGACGCCCGCGAAGATGATCAGCAGCGGCGTCATCAGCGAGCCGCCGCCGATGCCGGTCATCCCGATCAGGATGCCGACGCCGAGCCCGAAGACGATGACGAGCGGATCCACGGCAGCCTCACCCGCGCGCGGCTAGACCGCGCACTCGCCCTCGCCGCGGATGACCTCGAACGGCGCGCTGCGGTTCCAGTCGATGAACATCGTCATCGTCTCGAGGCCGAACTCGACCGGCAGCGCGAGGTCGCGCACCTGTTCCTCGAACGCCGCGCCGCCGACGCGCTCGGCGAAGTCGTTGAACTCCTCGCCCGCGGTGCGCTGCGCCTCGTAGAAGCGCACCCAGCGCTCGACCGCGTCGGGCACGCGCTTGGCGGGCAGGCGCACCTTGAGGCGCGTGCCCATCACGACGTCGCCGCCCTCGTAGCTGCCGCCGATGTGCGCGACGTAGGCGGGCAGCGTGTGCCCGCCGACCTTCAGCGAGGCGCCGTAGAACCCGATGTTGGCGATGTGGTGCTGGCTGCAGCCGTTGGGGCAGCCGCTCATCTTCACGTGGATGCGGCGCGTGAGCGGGTCCTCGATGCCGAGCGAGACGATGCGCTCCTTGACCGCCTGGTTGAGGCCCATCGAGGCGGTGATGCCGAGCTTGCAGCTGTCCGTTCCCGGGCAGCTCACGACGTCGGTGATCTCGTCCGCGCCGGTCTCGCCGAGCCCCAGCTCGAGCAGGCGCTCCCAGACCGCGTAGAGCGCCTCGTCGCGCACCCAGCGCAGCACGAGGTTCTGCTGCACGGTCGTCCGCGCGTAGCCGCCGCTGAACTCACGCGCGATCGCGGCGAGACCGCGCAGCTGCTCGGGCGTCAGGTCGCCGCGCTCGATCTTGACCGTGACGGTGGCGAAGCCGGCCTGGCGCTGCGGGCGGACGTTGGCCGCGACGAAGGCGTCGAAGGCGTGGTGGTCGCCGTTCGGGCTCGGCGCCTCCGCC
>DAIOGP010000279.1:0-2107 GCA_036745135.1 Solirubrobacteraceae bacterium | reverse complement strand
CCGAGCCGGACGGGCGCGAGCACGGTGCCCGCCGGCGTGACGTAGTGGGCCCACAGCGTGCCGCCGCCCACGAAGCCGCCGGCCACGAAGCGCACGCGCCGGTCCGGTCGCGCGCCCCGGCCGCCACGCACGTGCACGGCGAGCGGCATGACGCCGAACGTCGCCTGCGCGGTGATCGTCGGCGTGACCGCGTCGGTCGCGGTCAGCGTCATGCTCCGCTTCGCGCGCGCAGCCGGCGCGCGGCCGTTCGCGTCAAAGACCCCGGCGGCGTCGGCCGTGTCCGAGCCGTAGGGCCGACCGTCGAGCTTCAGCGCGATCCTCGCGCCGGGCGTGAACCCCTCGCCGTGGGCGACGATCGCGCCGAATGCCGCGTAGCAGGCGCGGTCGGTGCGCAGCGTCGCGGCGCCGGCCGCCGCCGGGAGCACGAGCAGCGCGGCGAGCGCGGCGAGGAGGCGGCGGACGGGCACGCCGCCAAGCTAGCAGCCGCCCGGCGCGCACGGCCGCAGGCGCACGGGTCGCGGGCCGGCCCGCCCCGCGGCTCCGCGATCGGGTACAAGAGGGAACCCGACCCGACCCGGAGGTCCCGCATGCCGACGTACATCCTGCTCTCGACGCTCACGCCGGAGGGCGTCCAGACCGTCAAGAACAACCCGCACCGCATCCGGGAGGTCAACAAGGAGGTCGAGCAGCTCGGCGCGACCGTCAAGGCGCAGTGGGCGACCCTCGGCCACTTCGACTTCGTGAACATCGTCGAGGCGCCCGACGAGAAGGTGATGGCGCGGGTCTCGCTCGAGCTCGGCTCGCGCGGCACGGCGCGCTACGAGACCCTGCCGGCGATCCCGATCGACGAGTTCATCGCGTCGCTCTGAGCGCGCGCGGCGCCCGGTGAACGTCCTCGTGATCGGCGCGGGCGGGCGCGAGCACGCGCTCGTCCAGGCGCTCGCGCGCTCGCCGGGCGCGCCGCGGCTGCTGTGCGCGCCGGGCAACCCCGGGATCGCGCGCGAGGCGGCGCTGCTCGACGTGCCGGCGGATGACGCCGCCGCGCTCGTCGCCGTGGCGCGCGACGCGGACGTCGGGCTCGTGGTCGTGGGCCCCGAGGCGCCGCTCGTCGCCGGCGTCGGGGACGCACTGGCCGCCGCCGGCATCCCGTGCTTCGGCCCGAGCGCCGCAGCCGCTCGCCTCGAGGGCTCGAAGGCGTTCGCCAAGCAGGCGATGGCCGAGGCCGGCGTGCCGACCGCCGCGGCGACCGTCGTGGCCACGGTCGCGGACGGGCTCGCCGCGATCGAGCGCTACCCAGTCGTCCTGAAGGCCGACGGGCTCGCCGCCGGCAAGGGCGTCGTGATCGCCGAGGACGAGGCGCAGGCACGCGCGGCGCTCGAGGCGATGCTCGTCGAGCGACGCTTCGGGAGCGGCGGGGTGGTGGTCGAGGAGCACCTCGAAGGGGAGGAGCTCTCGCTGCTCGCGCTGTGCGACGGCGAGCGCGCGCTGCCGCTCGCCCCGGCGCGCGACTACAAGCGGATCTTCGACGGCGATCGCGGGCCCAACACGGGCGGGATGGGGGCCTTCTCGCCGGTCCCCGGGATCGACGATGCGACCGTCGCGGCGCTCGCCCGGCAGGTGCACCAGCCGATCGTCGCCCTGATGGCCGCGCGCGGGACGCCGTTCCACGGCGTCCTCTACGCCGGCCTGATGCTCACGCCCGACGGCGTGCGCGTGCTCGAGTACAACGTCCGCTTCGGCGATCCCGAGACGCAGTCGGTGCTGCCGCGGCTGCGCACCGACCTGCTCGGCCTGCTCGAGGCCTGCACCCGACCCGGCGGGCTCGCCGGCGCGACGCTCGCCTGGGCGCCGGAGTGCGCGGTCACGGTCGTGCTCGCGAGCGCCGGCTACCCGGACGCGCCGCGGACCGGCGACGAGATCGGCGGGCTCGAGCGCGTCGACGAGTCGGTCGCCGTCACCCACGCCGGGACGGCGCTGCGCGAGGGCCGGCTCGTCACCGCCGGGGGGCGCGTGCTCGCCGTCACCGCGCTCGGGCGCGACGCGGCCGTCGCCCGCGACGCCGCGTATGCTGCGGCCGACGTGATCGAGTTCGCCGGCAAGCAGCTGC
>DAIOGP010000278.1:0-2148 GCA_036745135.1 Solirubrobacteraceae bacterium | reverse complement strand
GGCGGCGAGTGGACGACGCCGGCACCGCGCTCGGCCGCCCGGTGCTCATCGTGTGCGCGCTGGACACGGAGTTCCTCGGCCACTGGTGGTACGAGGGCGTCGCCTGGCTCGCGGGCGTGGTCGAGGAGGCCGCGCGCCAGGACCTCCCGCTGACGACGCTTGACGACGCGCTCGCGCGCCACGAGCCGGTGGCGCCCCCCGTCGGCGGCCTGCCGGTCTCGAGCTGGGGGCGCGGGCGCGACCTCTCGACCTGGAGCGGTCCGGCGGTGGCCGGGCTCGCGACGGCGGCGCGCGCGGCCGAGCTGCGCGTCGTCGCCGCCGGCGAGCGCGCGAGCGAGCGCGCGGTGCGCGAGCTGCTGGCGCTGCAGGCGAGCGACTGGGCCTTCCTCGTCAGCTGGGGCACCGCCGGCGGCTACCCGCGCGAACGCGCGGCGGACCATGCGCGCGCGCTGGACGAGGCGCTCGCCGGGCTACACTCCGGCGAGCCACGCGTCCGCAACCTCGCGCCCTTCCTTGCCCGGGCGCCGCTGCTCGTCCCGTGACCTCGCGCATCCTCATGCTCTCGTGGGAGTACCCGCCGCTGATCGAGGGCGGGCTCGCGCGCCACGTCCGCAAGCTGTCCGAGGCGCTCGTGCAGCAGGGCGTCGAGGTGCACGTCCTCACCCGCGGGATGGAGGAGTCGCCGCTCGAGGCCGAGGCCAACGGCGTCGTCGTGCACCGGGTGCGCGAGCCGCGGCGCCCGCACGACCTCGCCGAGTTCGTCACCTGGATCGAGCACATGAACGCCGACATGCTGGCCGTCGGCGTCGAGCTGGGCGACCGCTACGAGTTCGACCTCGTGCACGGCCACGACTGGCTGGTCGCGGTGGCGGGCGACCACCTCGCCAAGCGCTTCCGCTGCCCGCTCGTGATGACGATCCACGCGACGGAGCACGGGCGTCACCAGGGCCACGTCGATGCGCACCCCCAGTCCCACATCCACGGCGTCGAGCGCTGGATCGCGAATCGCGCGGATGGCCTGATCGCGTGCTCGCACTACATGCAGGGCCACGTCGCCGACATCTTCGGTCTCGAGGAGGAGCGCGTGCGCGTGATCCCGAACGGGATCGACCCGCTCGACCTGCAGCCGGTCGACGACCTCCCGACGCTGCGCGCGAACTTCGCCGCCCCGGACGAGCGCCTGCTGCTCCTGTGCGGCCGGCTCGTGTACGAGAAGGGCTTCCAGCTCGCGCTCGAGGCCCTGCCCGGAGTGATCGAGCGGGTCGGGAAGCTGCGCTTCATCGTCGCGGGCTCGGGCACGCACGAGACGGCGCTCAAGGCGCAGGCGGCAGAGCTCGGGCTGATGGAGCACGGCACGTTCCTCGGCTGGATCGGCGACGACGTGCTGCACTCGCTCTACCGGATCGCCGACCTCTGCGTGATCCCGTCGATCTACGAGCCGTTCGGGCTCGTTGCGCTCGAGGCGATGGCCTCGGGCTGCCCGTGCATCGTCGCCGACACCGGCGGCCTGCGCGAGGTCGTCCCCAACGACGACGTCGGCCTGCGGTTCCGCTCGCGCGACGCGGCCTCGCTCGCGCACATGATGGAGCGCGTCCTGACCGACCGGGAGCTGCGCGAGCGCCTCGTGGCCGAGGCCTCCGAGCACGTGCTCCGCTTCGACTGGACGGACATCGCGCGCCAGACGCTGGCCGTGTACGCCGAGCTGCTGCCCGCGACCGTCTGAGCGGCGCAACGCGCTCGGCGGGGCGAGATCGCTAGGATCTTGTCGTTCAAGAGCCGAGTCCCCGCCGTCGTGCGGCGGGGAGCGGGGGACCCACAGGGGCTGATCAGGCCCCATGGGGCGAATCGCCGCCCGAGTGCGGCGTAGCGCGAACAGCGCGAGCCCGACAGCTAACCCCGTAGGCGCCGACCGAGGAGTCGCAAGCCACGCATGTCGTCACCGCGTCGTCACGTCCGTGTCGTCCCCGCGCTCGCCCGCCCTGTCCGGATGGCGCTGGTCGCGCTCGCGCTGGCGCTGCTCGCGGTCCCGGCGAGCGCGCAGGCGCAGCGCCGACACGCCGGTACGCTCGAGCGCGGCGATCGCGGCACGCTCGTCGCCGCGCTGCAGCGGCGCCTGCACGTCCCGGCGGACGGCGTCTTCGGGCGCTT
>DAIOGP010000277.1:0-2162 GCA_036745135.1 Solirubrobacteraceae bacterium | reverse complement strand
CGTCGGGCGGGACGATCTCGGCCAGCGGCGTCGCGGACGCCGGCGCGACGGGCACGGCGACGGGGCTCTGCGCCTCCCAGTTGGTCGGGAAGTAGGACAGGTAGCGACGGGCGGCCGCGATCCCCTCGGCGTCGGTCTTGACGAGCACGTGCCCGCAGCCGGACGTGGCGGTGTGCATGCGCGCGCCGCCCATCTCCTCGAGCGTCACCTGCTCGCCGATCACCATCTCGGCCATCCGCGGCGAGCCCAGGTACATCGAGGCGTTCCCGTCGCGCATGATCACGACGTCGCAGAAGGCCGGGATGTAGGCGCCGCCGGCGGCGCTCGGGCCGAACAGCACGCACACCTGGGGCACGACGCCGGAGAGCTTGACCTCGTTGTGGAAGATGCGACCCGCGCCGCGACGGCCGGGGAACATCTGCACCTGCTCGGTGATCCGCGCGCCGGCCGAGTCCACGAGGTAGACGAGCGGGACGCGGTGCGCGAGCGCCTGCTCCTGGACGCGGATGATCTTCTCGACCGTCTTGGGCCCCCACGAGCCGGCCTTGACGGTGGGGTCGTTGGCCATGACGCACACCGGCCGGCCGCCGATCGTGCCCATCCCCGTCACGACGCCGTCGGCGCCGAGCCCGTCCTGCTCCCAGTTGGCGAGCAGCGCGTCCTCGGCGAGCGAGCCGGGATCGAGCAGGCGGGCGACGCGCTCGCGCACCGGCAGCTTGCCCTGCTCGGCAGCCTTCTCGCGGTGGCGCTCGGGGCCGCCGGCGTGCGCGCGCTCGACGGCGCGCTCGACGTCGCTCATGGCGCGCGAGTCTACGACGGCGCCGTCGCCACGGCTCAGATGCCGGCGTTCGGCACGGGCTGCTCGCCGGCGTAGTCGTAGAAGCCCTTGCCCGACTTCCGCCCGTACCAGCCCGCCGCGAGCATCTTGCGCAGCGTCGGCGGCTGCGCGAAGCGGCGCTCGCGGAACTCGTCGTACATCACGTCGCAGATCGCGCCCATCGTGTCGAGCCCGACGAAGTCGGCGAGCGTCAGCGGCCCCATCGGGTGCGCCGCGCCCGCCTTCATCGCCTCGTCGATCTCGGCGATCGAGCCGACGCCCTCCTCGTAGGCGCGGATCGCGTCGAGCATGTAGGGCACGAGCAGGCGGTTGACGATGAAGCCGGCCTTGTCCTTGGTCTGCACCGTGAGCTTGCCGAGCCGCTGCCCGAAGTCGAGCCCGACCTGGAAGGCCGCGTCGCTCGTCGTCACGCCGCGGATCACCTCGACCAGCTTCATCACCTGCGCGGGGTTGAAGAAGTGCAGACCGAGGAAGCGCTCCGGACGCCCGGTCACGGCGGCCTGCTCGACCACCGAGAGCGAGGACGTGTTGGTCGCGAAGTAGGCCTCGGGCTTGGCGATCTCGTCGACCACGGTCCACATGTCGAGCTTCAGCTGCAGGTCCTCGGTGATCGCCTCGACGATCAGGTCGCAGTCGCCGAACTCGTGGTAGTGCACGGTGCCGTGGATCCGCCCGCGGACCGCGTCGGCCTCGGCCTGCTCCATGCGCCCCTTCTCGACGGCGCGGGCGAGCTGGCCCTCGATCTTCCCCAGGCCCTTGGCGAGATGCTCGTCGTCGACCTCGCGCACGATGACGTCGTAGCCCGCCTGCGCGGTGATCTGCGTGATGCCGTGACCCATGAGCCCGCATCCGAGCACGCCGACCTTCGTGATCTCCGCCATCTCGCCTCCGTGGTCGCCGTTGGAATCGGCGCGCAGCGTAGCGTCATGGTTCGCCGACCGTCGCCCTGCGGTCGCTCCCGCGGCTCCGACCACCGCCTTTGCGACGATCGCGCCGTGAGCAGCGATCACGCGAGGCCGCGCCGGCGTTCCGGCCGCCGACAGGCGTTCGCGTGCGCCGCCGTGGCGCTCGCGTGCCTCGCCCTCGCGCCCGGTGCCGCGGCGCGGGACTCGCTCGCCCCCCCGGGCGCCGGCGACCGCTGGCTGCCCTGCGAGGACTGGGTCATGTTCCACTGGCTCCCGTTCGACGAGGCGCGCCTGCTCGGGCTGCTGCGGCTGCGCGAGCCGCAGCTGCGCGCCTACCTGCGCGACGATCGCGAGCACACGCTGGCGCAGCTCGCCGCGGCGCGCGGCTACACCACGGACGCGCTCGCCGACGCGCTCGT
>DAIOGP010000276.1:0-2166 GCA_036745135.1 Solirubrobacteraceae bacterium | reverse complement strand
CGCGCCGCAGCGTGACGATCAGGGGCTCGTGGTCGGAGAGCGGACCGCGCGCCGGGCGCTCGAGCGGGCCGGCACGCGCGAGCCCGCGCGCGAGCACGTGGTCGACCGAGTGCCCCGCGACCGCGACGAAGCCCGGGAGCGGATCGAGCTCGCGCTCGCGCAGGTTGAAGTCGCCGCCGACGACGAGCGGCGCGCGGGCCGCCCAGCGCAGCGCCGTGCGCTGGGCGAGCGCCACGTCGACGACCGCGCGCGCCGGGACGTTGGCGCTCGCGTGCAGGTTCGCGATCCAGGTGCCGTCCGCGATGCGCACGGCGTGCATCGTCCGCCGCTCCGGCGCGAGGCGCAGGCGGCGCTTCGCGTGCGCGACGACGGGGCGGCGCGCGAGGATCGCGTTGGCGCCGCCCGCGCCGGACTTGAGCGTCTCCGGCCAGCGCGCGGCGAGCGCGCGGCGCAGCGCGAGGACCTGGTTGCGCGAGGTCAGCGACGTGCGCTGCTCGGCGCCCGCGGCGCGCGCGAGCGCCGGCGGCCACCACGGCGGCACCTCCTGGAGCAGGGCGACGTCCCAGTCCCAGCCCGCGATCAGCGCCGCGAACTCGTCGAGCAGCGAGCGCTGCACCCCGGGCAGCGCGCGCCCGTGGAACAGGTTCCAGGTCAGCACCCGGAGCGTCGGTGGCGCGGGCATGCCGCCGATCGTAGACTGCGCCGCTTGCCCCGCCACCTCCTCACCGGCGCGGAGCTGACGGCGGACGAGCTGCAGGCGCTGCTCGATCGCGCGCTCGAGCTGAAGGCCGCCCCGCACTCGTCTTCGGCGCTGGCCGGGCGCACCGTCGCGCTCCTGTTCGAGAAGCCCTCCACGCGGACGCGGCTCTCCTTCGAGGCGGGGATCGTCGAGCTCGGTGGTCACCCGATGGTGCTGCGCAGCGAGGACCTGCAGCTCACGCGCGGCGAGTCGCTGCGCGACACGGCGTACGTGCTCTCGCGCCACGTCGCCGCCGTCGGCGTGCGCACGGGGCCTGACGCGCGGATCGAGGAGCTGGCCGCGCACGCGGGCGTGCCGGTGGTGAACATGCTCACCGAGTCCCACCACCCCTGCCAGGCGCTCGCCGACCTGCTCACGCTGCGCGAGGCGTTCGGCTCGCTCGCGGGCCTGAAGCTCGCCTACGTCGGCGACGGCAACAACGTCGCCCGCTCGCTCGCCCTGCTCGGCGCGCTCGCCGGCGTCGAGGTCGCGGTCGCCGCGCCGGACGGCTACCAGCTCGAGCCGGTCGCCGGCGCGGCCCTGACAGCCGACCCCGCCGCCGCGGTGGCCGGCGCCCACGCCGTCTACACCGACGTCTGGGTGAGCATGGGCGACGAGGCGACGGCCGCCGCGCGCCGCGCCGCGCTGACGCCCTACCGGCTCGACGACGCGCTGCTCGACCGCGCCGGCCCCGACGTGATCGCGCTGCACTGCCTGCCCGCGCATCCGGGCGAGGAGATCACGGCCGCGGTGCTGTACGGATCGCGCCAGCGGATCTGGGACCAGGCGGAGAACCGCCGCCACGTCCAGAAGGCGCTGCTCGAGCTGCTGCTCGCGTCGTAGCTCGCGCGCTCCCGGTGCGCCGTGTAGGGTCGCGCCGCCGATCACCACACGGGAGGGGAATCGCATGAAGCTGGAGGACATCGAGGGCGTCGGGCCCGCCGCCGCCAAGAAGCTGCGCGGGGCCGGTGTCGGGTCGACCGCCTCGCTGCTCGCGAAGGGCGCGACGGCGAAGGGGCGCAAGGAGATCGCCGCGGGGGCCGGGGTCGCGGAAAAGTCGATCCTCGAGTGGGTCAACCGCTGCGACCTGATGCGCGTCAAGGGCGTCTCGACGCAGTACTCGGACCTGCTCGAGGCCGTCGGCGTCGACTCGCCCACCGAGCTCGCGCAGCGCAACGCGAAGGCGCTCGCGCAGAAGTGCGCGGAGGTCAACGCGAAGGGTCGCCAGCGGATCGTCAGGCGCGTTCCGCCCGAGAAGGTCGTCGCCGACTGGATCGCCCAGGCGAAGAAGCTGCCGAAGGTCGTCAAGCACTGATGCGCGCCGGGCTCCCCCGGCTCCTGCGGGCGGGGCGCGACCAGGGCGCGGCGGTCCTCGCCGACGTCGCCCAGCTGCTCGGCTTCGGACGCGTGCACGCGCCGCCGCCGCC
>DAIOGP010000275.1:0-2190 GCA_036745135.1 Solirubrobacteraceae bacterium | reverse complement strand
CTCGTCGAGCGCGACGTCCGTCGCAAGCGGCCGCCGGCGCTCTCGTTCCTGCTGCGGATGGAGACCGCGCGCCGCGTCGCGCGCGTCGTCTCGCTCGCGGCGCTCGACTTCGTGGGTGTCTTCGGCGCCCTGTTCACCGCGCTCGCGATCAAGGGCGTGCTGCGAAACGCGTGGGACCCGGCCCAGGCGTTCGGCGAGGCTCGCAGCACGGCGGCGTTCACCTACCTCGTCACGGTGCTGCTGTTCGCCCGCTCGGACCTCTACGCCGACCGCGCGCAGCGCCCCGGGCTGACGCGCATCGTCGCGAGCCTCTTCCAGGTCACGGTCGTCGCGCTGATCTTCGCGCTCGTCAACGGCCAGCACTTCTCGAGCTACTTCATCTTCTACGGCTCGCTGTTCTTCGCCGTCGTCTACGTCTCGTTGCTGCGTGGCGGCTACGAGTGGGTGAGCGGCGTGCTGCTGCGGGCCGCGGGCTATCAGCGGCGGGCGGTGCTCGTCGGCTCGGGCCGTCAGATCGACGCGGTCGCGCACGCGCTCGGGGAGCAGGTCCACGCCCCGGTCGAGATGCTGGGCTTCATCTCGCTCGAGCCGCGCCCGGACAACGGCCTGCGCTCGCTCGGGATGATCGACGACCTGCCGGAGGTGCTCGAGCGCCATCGCGTGCAGGAGGTGATCATCGTCGACGCGGACTTCCCGCAGGAGCGCGCGGTCGAGCTCGTCGACCAGTGCCACCAGCGCGGCGTGCGGGTGCGCGTGGCGCCTTCGACGATGGAAATCCTGATCCACCGCGCGGAGTTCGTGCCGGGGAGCACGCTGCCGCTGTTCGAGCTCAAGCCGCCGGTGTTCGAGGGCATCGACTACGCGCTCAAGCGCACGTTCGACCTCGTCGGCGCCACGCTGCTGCTCACGGTCCTGAGCCCGGTGCTGCTCGCGATCGGGCTCGCGGTGTGGCTCGGGTCGCGCGGGCCGGTGCTCTACCACTCGATGCGCCCCGGGATCGGCGGCACGCCGTTCGCGTGCCTCAAGTTCCGCACGATGCACACGGACGCCGAGCAGCACCAGGCCGAGCTCGAGCGGGCCAACGAGGCCTCGGGCGCGCTGTTCAAGATCCGCGCGGATCCGCGCCTGACCCGGGTCGGGCGCCTGCTGCGCCGCTTCTCGCTGGACGAGCTGCCCCAGCTCATCAATGTGCTGCGCGGCGAGATGTCGCTCGTCGGCCCGCGGCCGCTGCCGGAGCGCGACTTCGAGCGCCTCCAGGAATGGCACAAGAAGCGCTATCTGGTGCTGCCCGGGATGACCGGGCTGTGGCAGGTCTCCGGGCGCTCGGAGCTCGACTTCGACGATCTCGTGCGCCTCGACTTCCTCTACCTCGAGCGCTGGTCGGTCTTCCTCGATCTCACGATCCTGCTCAAGACCGTGCCCGCGGTCCTCTCGCGCCGCGGCGCGTTCTGAGCGACGCCGGCCGCGCGGGCGGGGCGTGCGCGCTCACTACGAGGACCTCTGGGAGCGCCTCCCGGAGGACGTCGCGCCCCCGGACCTCGAGCGTCGCCGCGCGCTGCTGCTCGCGCACGTGCGCCCGGGAATGCGCGCGCTCGACCTCGGCTGCGGCGCGGGCGATCTGACGGCCGGGCTCGCGGCCGCCGGCGCGCGGGCGGTCGGCGTGGAGATCGCCCAGGCCGCGGTCGACCGCGCCCGTGCCCGGTACCCGGGGCTCGACGTGCGCCTCGCGCCGCTCGACGGTCCGCTGCCGCTCGCGGACGCGAGCGTCGAGCTCGTGTGGGCCTCCGAGGTCATCGAGCACGTGGCCGACACGGCGCACTGGCTCTCGGAGGTGCGGCGTGTGCTCGTGCCCGGGGGCACGCTGCTCCTGACGACGCCCGACCACGGGCGCCTCAGGCGCCTGCGCCTCGCGCTGTGGGGCTTCGAGCGCCATTTCGATCCGCGGGGGGATCACCTGCGCTTCTTCACGCGCGCCTCGCTGCGCGAGCTGCTCGAGGATCTCGGCTTCGACGTCGTGGAGCTGGGGGCGCTCGGCGGGAAGCCGCTCGCGCGGCGGACGCTCGTCGCGCAGGCGCGACGGGGGCGGTTCTAGCCATCGCCGAGCGCTAGCTCGGCGGGGCCGCGAGCAGGCGGCGCGCGGTGAGGAACTGCGCCTGCGCGAGCGTCGACCACGGGTCGAGCGCCAGCGCG
>DAIOGP010000274.1:0-2194 GCA_036745135.1 Solirubrobacteraceae bacterium | reverse complement strand
CGGGCTCGATGAGCACGATGTCGACGCCCGGGTAGCGCTGCTCCCACTGGCGCGCGACCTCGTGCAGCCGCTGGTAGGCCAGCAGCTTGAAGGTCTGGTAGCCGATGGCGGCGAAGCCCATGTCGGACACGCGACGCACGCGCGAGCCGAACAGCGTGCGGTGCTGCGCCTGGAAGTCGTTCACGTACGGGACGAGCGGGTTGACGACGACGACGAACTTCGCTCCCGCCTCGACCGCGATGTCGAGGTTCGTCGTCGAGACGATGCCGCCGTCGACGAGCTCGCGGTCCTTGATCCGCACCGGCTTGTAGACCATCGGCAGCGCCGTCGAGGCGCGCACCGCCGAGGAGATCGGCACGTCGGCCCAGCCGTCGGAGCCGAGCACGATGCGCTCGCAGGTGTCGAGGTCGGTCGCCGCGAGGTAGAGCTCGTTCTGGAGCAGGCGGAAGTCGTCGGTCCGGTCGGGGTCCGAGAGCACCGCGCGAACGTAGTCCTCGATGCCCGAGCCGGTGTAGAGCCCGGACGGCAGCTCAGCGGCGAGCCCGGTCGCGATGTCCATCAGCGACAGGTCTCGCAGCTGGCCGGCGAGCGAGCCGACCAGCTTCGCGACGCTCCACGGCAGCATCGCTCCCTTGAGCGCGAACTCGCCCACGTTCGGGCGCAGCAGCGTGCCGAGGTCGATGTCGCGGAACGGCGTCGGCACCTGGCGGTTGACGACCCGCATCATCTCCTCGGGCGTCACGCCGTTCGCGGCGAGCGCCGCGACGAACGAGCCGGCGCTCGTGCCGACGTAGACGTCGAACTGGTTGACGGATCGATTGACCGCAAGCAGGTCGAACGCGCGCAGGGCGCCGATCTCGTAGACGCCGCCCGTGAACCCGCCGCCGCCGAGCACCAGGGCGGTCTTGGAGCGCTTCGGTCGCCGCCGGGCCCCCGCTCCGCCGACGCCGCCGCGTTCCGCGGCGCCGGGCTGTAGCTTGACGACCTTGCCCATGTCGAGCCGCATTCTAGGGATGCGGGGCGATCCTGACCACCGCAACAAGTTGGGCTGCATGCGCCGGTGGCTCGTGCTCCTCGTCGCGGTGAGCGCCTGCTCCACGGCCGCCCCCGCCGTCGCACTCGCGGCGCGCGCGCCGGTGAGCGCCGAGCGCTCGCTCACGCGGGCGCTCGCCGGTCAGCTGCGGCACGCCGGCCGATTCTCCGGCGCCTACGTGCTCGACCTCGATGCGGGCCGGGTCCTCTACGCCCGTCGGGCCGAGACGCCCCTCGTGCCGGCCTCCGTCGAGAAGCTCTTCACCACGGCCGCGGCCCTCCTGCGGCTGGGCCCCGACGCGACCTTCGACACGACCGTGAGCGGTACGGGCATCCTCGCCCCCGACGGCCGCTACCGCGGCGATCTCTACCTGCGCGGCGGCGGCGATCCAACGTTCGGGAGCGCGGCGTTCGCGCGGCGCGCCTACGGCGGCGGCGCGACGGTCACCGAGCTCGCCGAGCAGCTGGCCGCGGGCGGCATCCGCCGCGTCGACGGGCGGATCTACGGCGACGAGTCGCTCTTCGACGGCTACCGCGGCGTCCCGTCCTCCGGCCTGCGACCGTCCTCGGACGTCGCGCCGCTCAGCGCCCTGAGCTTCGACCGGGGACGCGCGGGAGGGCTGCGCGGCGGCCCGCCCGCGTACGCGGCCACGCAGCTGGCGGTCGCGCTGCGCGCGGCCGGCGTGCGCGTGCGCCGGCGCGGCGGAATCCGGGTCGGGCCGACGCCGCCGGGCACCGCGGTGCTCGCGCGCGTGAGCTCGCCGCCGGTCACCCGGCTGATCCGGCTCACGAACGTCCCGTCGGACAACTTCGTCGCCGAGATGCTGCTGAAGGACCTCGGCGCCCGCGCTGGACAGGCGGGCACGACCGCGGGTGGCGCGGGCGTGGTGCGCGCGGAGCTCGCGCGGCTCGGCGTGCGCGCCGCGATCGTCGACGGCTCGGGGCTCTCGCGCGCCAACCGGGCCAGCGCCCACGCCGTGGTCGACCTGCTCGAGCGGCTCGAGCAGGGACCGCTCGCCGCCCCCTTCACGGCCTCGCTCGCGGTCGCGGGACGCAGCGGCACGCTCGCCGGGCGCATGCGCAGGACGGCGGCGCAGCGCCGCTGCCGAGGCAAGACGGGGACGCTCATCGGCGTGTCGAACCTCGCCGGCTACTGCACCGC
>DAIOGP010000273.1:0-2195 GCA_036745135.1 Solirubrobacteraceae bacterium | reverse complement strand
GCGCGGCTGCCCTGGCTCCAGGGAGCGCCGGTCGAGCTCGCCGGCACCGACGCCGAGCTCACGGAGCGGTGCGGCTCGCCCGAGCACCAGGGGGTGTGCGCCGAGGTCGCTGCCTACGCCTACGCGCGCGGCCCGGCGCTGCTCGAGCGGCCCGATCCGCTGATCGTCGCGCTCGACGAGGTGCAGGACCCGCACAACCTCGGCGCGATCTGCCGCACCGCCGAATGCGCGGGCGCCACCGGCGTCGTGATCCCCGAGCGCCGCGCCGCCGAGGTCACCCCGGCCGTCTGCAAGGCGTCGGCCGGCGCGGTCGAGCACCTCGCGGTGGCGCGCGTCACGAACCTGGCGGACTTCCTGGCGGCGGCGAAGGCCGCCGGGTGCTGGTGCTACGGCGCCGCCGCCGGCGCGACCGTCGCCTACGACGAGCCCGACTACACGGGCGGCGTCGTCGTCGTGCTCGGCGCCGAGGGCAGGGGCCTGCGTCCGCGCGTGGCCGCGAGCTGCGACGCGCTCGTGGCGGTCCCGCTGCGCGGCCGGATCGAGTCGCTCAACGTCAGCGCGACGGCGGCCGTGCTGCTCTACGAGGCGGACCGCCAGCGCCGCTGAGCCCGGCGGACGCTCGGGCCCGCGAATCGAGGCCCGCGCGGGCTTGACAGCGCTTCATAACTGTGGAAGGCTCGCGTTTACATCAGGCTTAACTTCAGGGTTAGTACCCGGAAGTTCGGCAAAGATGGCGCCAGGGGAGGAGTGCGCCACGGATCTTCAGGGGACGCGTGTCTGCGTGCCCGCGAAAGGATCGACAGTGGCTCGAATTCCCGCCCAAACTAAGGCTCAAGCTCAGCTTGATGATGGGTACCTCATCGCGTTGGCCAAGCAGGGACACGCCGACGCCTATGACCGCATCGTGCGCCGCTACTACGGCTTCGTGCGGCTCAAGGCCTCGTCGTACTTCCTCGCCGGCGGCGACAGCGAGGACCTGATCCAGGAGGGCTTGGTCGGCCTCTACAAGGCGGTCCGCGACTTCCGCACCGATCGCGAGTCGAGCTTCCGCAACTTCGCGGAGCTGTGCATCACGCGCCAGATCATCACCGCGGTCAAGACGGCGACCCGCAACAAGCACGCGCCGCTCAACCAGTACGTCTCGTTCTCGACCTCGCCCGGCGGCTCCGACGACGGCGAGCCGACGCTCGACGAGCTGCTCCCGGGCTCGTCGGTCCACGAGCCGGCGAATCAGGTGATCTCCGCCGAGGAGCTGCGCTCGCTGGTCGACTGCCTCTCGACGGTGCTCTCCGAGCTCGAGTCGCGCGTGCTGTCGCTCTACCTCGACGGCTACTCCTACGAGCAGGTCGGCGGGAAACTCGACTGCGACGCGAAGACGGTCGACAACGCGCTCCAGCGCGTCAAGCGGAAGGTCGGCACGCACCTCGCCTCGCGCAACGTGATGCTGTAGGCGCCCGGTCGTCCGGATCGTCTAGCGTGCCGGCAATGCCGGCCTGGCTCGAGATCCTGCTGATCGCGCTCGTCGCGCTGATCGTCGTGCTCGCCGTTGGCGGGCGGATCGTCGTCGCACGGCGCGAGCGCGCCGGTCGCGTTCGGTTCGTCGCCCAGCTCGAGGAGGCGAACGCCGCGCTCGCCGCTGCCCACGCCGCTGACAACGGCTGGGATCGCGATGCGCTCGAGCGCATCGCCTGTGCCGCCTTCGCCGCACGCCGCCCCGGGGTCGAGCTGCTCGAGCTCGCGCTCGTCCAGGTCGTGGACCGGCCGGGCGTGGACGAGGACCAGGCGGTCTTCCAGGTCAGCACCGCCGCCGGCGCGTCGACGCTGACGCTCGGCCGCCACGGCGGCGAGTGGTCGGTGATCGAGCCGCGCTGAGCAGCCGGCCCGGGCGCTGCCCGCGGACGGAGCGCTCAGCGGTAGCGCGTGAGCACGTCGCGAAACGCGAAGTAGCCGGGCTTCAGGTTGCCGTCGGCGTCGAGCAGCCCGGTGTGCAGCCCCCAGAAGTCCCGCTGCCCCGCGGTCGAGGCATCGCGCCACTGGTAGTAGACGATCCCGCGCAGGCCGAGCGACCTGCGACTGCGCACCATCCCCGTCAGGGCGGCCGAGATCCTTGCCGCCTGGTCGCCGAGGGTCGCCGAGAAGGCCGTCGGCGGACCGCCCGTGGCGGATCAGCAGCACCTCGCACTCGTCGGGTTGCG
>DAIOGP010000272.1:0-2196 GCA_036745135.1 Solirubrobacteraceae bacterium | reverse complement strand
TGCACCTGACCTCGAGCCCGATCGACTGGTACGCGGCGCGCGCCGGCGGCGTCGTCGCCTACGTCCTGCTCACCGGCGCGGTGCTGCTCGGGTTGACGATGTCGAGTCGCCGCCGGCTCGAGCGCTGGCCGCGCATCGCGCTCGAGGACGTGCATCGCTTCGCCGGCCTGCTCGTGGGCGCGTTCATCGGCCTGCACGTGGTGACGATCGCGATCGACTCCTACCTGCCCTTCTCGCCGACCTCGCTCGTCGTGCCGTTCGTCAGCCAGTACCGGCCGGCGTGGGTCGGCCTGGGGATCGTGGCCGCGGAGCTGCTGCTCGCGCTCGCGCTCGCGAACCGCCTGCGCAACCGCCGCCGCGTCTCCCACCGGACCTGGCGGCGCACGCACTACCTGAACTTCGGCGTCTGGGGGGCAGCATCGCTGCACGGGCTCGGCAGCGGAACCGATCGCAGCACGCCATGGCTGCTCGCGATCGAGCTCGCGTCGGTGGCCGCGGTGCTGGGCTTCACCGTGTGGCGCGTGCTGCGCGCTCGCGAGCGCTCGCGCGGCGCGCTCGTCGGGTTTCCGGCGCTCGCCGCGGCGCTCGCCGCCGGTGCGGTGCTCGTGCTCGCGACGGGCCCGCTGCGGACGCATCACCGCACCTGGAACGCCGCCCGCTTCACCGACGCCCTCGACGGCCGGCTGCTGAGTCAGGACGGGGCGACGCGGGGGATCGTGTCGATGGCCGGCCAGGGCCGCGGCGCGCAACGCGTGCTCGTGCGCGCCGACCTCCTCGTGGCCCCCTCGAAGGTGCTCGACACGGAGTTCCAGATGGAGTACCTCCCGAGCGGCGCGACCTGTCGCGGCGCCGTCGAGCACGTGGACAGCGACGGGCTGGGGTTCCGCGCGCGCTGCCGGATGCGCGACGGGAAGGCCCGCACCGTGACGGCCCGCTGGGACGCGGCCGAGGGCTCGACGCTGCAGGGCGGCACGATCACCTCGACGACCTGAGCTCGTGCCCGCCGCGGCGGGATCAGGCGCGCCGCGGGGCGCGCGCCGCGCGCACGTGGAACTCGGTGAGGAGCACGAGGTGGACCTGCAGCAACGCCCCGTAGGCCGTCGTCGCGCCGGCGCACGGCTGACTCGGGTCGCCGGGCACGAGGCACGCCTGCAGCGCGACGGCGTGGACCGGCGAGTCGACGCGCGTCTTCGAGCCGTACTCCCCGCGCACCGTGAAGGTGTCGAACGAGTCGGCGTAGCCGGTCGGCGCGAACGGCAGGCCGCAGCCACCCTCGACGCGGCGCTCGAGCGGCATCCGGATGCGGACCGAGGTCGTCCCCGTGTAGAGCGCGGTGTTCGCGTCGATGTTCACGGTCGTCGGGTGTGCGGGGGCGAGCGTGACCACGCCGAGCGCGCTCGAGCGCAGCGTCGGCGACCGGGCGCCGCCGCAGGCGTTGTCCCACCACAGCTCGGCCGGCTCCGCGCGGACGGCGCCGCCGGTGAGCACGATCGGGATCACGTCGATGTAGCCGACGCGGCCGATCGTGTAGCCGGTGAGGGTGCCGCTGAGCGTCAGCGTCGACGTGCCCGACGGGCCGAAGTCGACCGTGCCGCCGGGCGGCGGCGTGGCGCCGAAGTTCAGCGTCGCGAAGCTGCCGGGCAGGAGCGTCAGCCGCATCGCCGCGCGCGGGCACGCGCGCGAGCGGCGGCTGCGCGTCGTGCAGGGCTTGGCCTTCGCCGCGCTCCGTGCGCCCGCGCTCGCCGCGTGCGACACGGGCCCGGCGGCGGTCTCGCCGCGAGCCGACGCGGCGGACGCCGTCACGGCGAGCGCGACGCAGACCGCGAACGGGGCTGCAGCTCTCACTCGCGGCGCCTGCGACCGGCGCCGATCCAGCCGAGCAGGGCGCCGGCGATGACCGCGATCAGGATCACGAGGATCAACGGCGCGCGCGAGGTCCCGACGACCCAGTCGACTTTGACCTTGTCGAGGTTGAAGACCGCGAACAGGGTCGTGAGCACGACCACGGCGGCAGCCGACGCGAGCCGTACCTGCTCGCGCCGCGAACGGCCGGCGGGCGTGTCTGCTTGGCGGTCCGGCTGCGTGTCGTTCATCGACCTTCCTCGTTGACGTGGCGGGGCCGGGCTCGAGGCTGGTTGCGCGCGCAGGCATCGCGCACGTTCAGCTCGTGGGCGAACTCTACGGTCAGCGGACGCG
>DAIOGP010000271.1:0-2206 GCA_036745135.1 Solirubrobacteraceae bacterium | reverse complement strand
CGGTCGCCGGTAGCCTTCCTCGCCGCATGCCAGCACCGACCGTGGTCATGAAGTTCGGCGGCACCTCGGTCGCCGACGCCGAGCGGCTCAAGGGCGCGGCCCGGCGGATCGTCGCCCAGAAGGAGGCGGGCAACCGCGTCGTCGCGGTGCTGTCGGCGCGGGGCGACACGACCGACGAGCTGCTCGCGATGGCCGAGGAGGTCTCGCCCGCGCCCGACCCGCGCGAGCTCGACATGCTGCTCTCGACCGGGGAGCGGATCTCCTGCGCGCTGTGCGCGATGGCGATCAACGACCTCGGCCACCGGGCGATCTCGTTCACGGGCTCGCAGGCCGGGATCGTGACGGACACCTCGCACACCAAGGCGCGCATCCTCGACGTGCGCGCCGAGCGCATCGCGGCGGCGCTCGACGAGGGGGCGATCGTCCTCGTCGCCGGTTTCCAGGGCGTCTCGACCTCGCGCGACGTCACGACGCTCGGGCGCGGCGGCTCGGACACGACGGCCGTCGCGCTTGCCGCCGCCGTCGGCGCGGACGTGTGCGAGATCTACACGGACGTCGCCGGCGTCTTCACGGCCGACCCGCGGATCGTCCCCGACGCGCGCAAGCTCGCGGTCGTCTCGTTCGAGGAGATGCTCGAGATGGCCGCGTCGGGCGCCAAGGTCCTGCAGCTGCGCTCGGTCGAGTACGCGCGCAACCACGGGGTGCGCATCCACTGCCGATCGAGCTTCGACGGCGGCCCCGGTACCTTTGTCGTCGGAGCCGAGGAGACGATGGAACAGCCGCTCATCACAGCCGTCACTCACTCCACCGAGGAGGCGCGCATCACCCTGCTCGGCGTGCCGGACTCGCCGGGCATCGCCGGGAGGATCTTCGGCGCGCTCGCGGAAGCGAACTGCAACGTGGACATGATCATCCAGAACGAGCCGCTCTCCGACGGCCGCCAGGCAGACCTGTCCTTCACCGTTCCGCGCGAGGACGCGCGGGGCGCCCAGGCGGCGCTTGCGCCGCTGGTCGGCGAGCTCGGCATCGGCTCGGTCGCGACCGACGAGTCGATGGGCAAGGTCTCGATCGTCGGCGCCGGGATGCGCTCGCACCCCGGCGTGGCGGCGAAGGTCTTCCAGACGCTCGGAGCCGAGGGCATCAACATCGAGATGATCTCGACCTCCCCGATCAAGATCTCGTGCGTCATCTCCGGCGAGCACGTGCCGCGCGCCGTCACCGCCCTGCACGCCGCGTTCGAGCTCGGCACCGGCGCGATCGCGGCGGAGCAGCCGTTCGGGGACGCTGCCGCATGAGCGGCTACCGCGTCGCGCTCGTCGGCGCCACGGGCCTGGTCGGCACCGCGATGCTCGAGACGCTGCGCGCGCGCGGCTTCCCGGCGAGCGAGATCGTCCCGTTCGCGTCCGAGCGCTCGGCCGGCAGGCAGGTCGACGGGCTGACCGTGCAGGCGCTGTCCGACGACGCGATCCAGGGCTTCGACGTGGCGCTCTTCTCGGCCGGCGCGACCGTCTCGCGCGAGTGGGCGCCGAAGTTCGCCGCCGCCGGGGCCGTGGTCGTCGACAACTCCTCGTGCTGGCGCACGGACCCCGAGGTCCCGCTCGTCGTCTCCGAGGTCAACCCGCAGGACCTCGACCGGCACAAGGGCATCGTCGCCAACCCGAACTGCTCGACGATGCAGCTGGTCGTCGCGCTCAAGCCGATCCACGACGCCGCCGGGATCGAGCGGCTCGTGGTGTCGACCTACCAGTCGACCTCCGGCACCGGCGTCAAGGCGGTCGAGGAGCTCAAGACGCAGGCCCACGCGGTCCTGCACGACACGGAGCCGGCCCCGCCCGAGGTCTACCCCCACCAGGTCGCGTTCAACGTGCTCGGCGCGGCGGGCAACTTCAAGGACGGCGACGACTACACCGACGAGGAGCGCAAGATGATGTTCGAGACGCGCAAGATCCTCGGCGACGAGTCGATCCGGATCAGCGTCACCTGCGCGCGCGTGCCCGTCGTCAGCTCGCACTCCGAGTCGGTCAACGTGCAGACCGAGCGCGACCTCTCGCCCGAGGCCTGCCGCGCGCTGCTCGCCGAGGCGCCGGGCGTCGAGGTCGTCGACGACCCCGCGGCGCACGCGTACCCGACGGCGCTGCACGCCGCCGGCAAGGACGAGGTCTTCGTCGGGCGCATCCGCCGCGACCCGAGCCACGAGCGCGCGCTC
>DAIOGP010000270.1:0-2210 GCA_036745135.1 Solirubrobacteraceae bacterium | reverse complement strand
GGCCGAGCAGACTGAGCCGGAGCCAGCTCCGGCGGACGACAACCAGGCGGACGCTTCAGCGGAAGCCGATCAGACCGCGGAAGCGAAGGAGGAGTAATGCCCAGCACTCAGGAATGGATCGACGAGCTGAAGTCGATCTCCGTGCTCGAGCTCTCGCAGCGCATCAAGGCGCTCGAGGAGGAGTTCGGCGTGTCGGCCACGGCCGTGGCGGCCGCGGCTCCCGCCGCCGGCGGCGGCGGCGGCGACGGCGCGGCCGAGGAGGAGAAGTCGGCCTTCGACGTCGTCCTCATGGCGGCCGGCGACAAGAAGATCCAGGTCATCAAGGTCGTGCGCGCGGCGACCGGCCTCGGCCTGAAGGAGGCAAAGGCGCTCGTCGACGAGGCGCCCAAGCCGGTCAAGGAAGGCGTCGACAAGGACGAGGCGGCGAAGCTCAAGCAGGAGCTCGAGGAGTCCGGCGCGACCGTCGAGGTCAAGTAGGTCCGACGGCACCGAGCCGTCGAGCAGCGCCCGAGGGCCCGCGCGAGCGGGCCCTCCGCGTTGGGCGAGCTCCGCGCGGCGCGCTCGCCGGCGTGGTGCGCGGCTGGCTACGCTGGCACCGGGATGGCACGGCGAGCCGAGATCCGCATCCACGGCATGCACGCCACGGCGCGCCACGACGGCGTCCCCGACGACGTGGCCGTCGAGGAGCCACTCGAGATCCGCGTCGACGGCGCTCCGCTGGCGATCACGATGCGCACGCCGGGCCAGGACGAGGAGCTGGCGCTCGGCTTCCTCCACGGCGAGGGGCTGATCGGCGAGGCCCGCGTCGTCGGGCTGGGCGCGCAGCTCGAGGCCAACACGGTCGACGTCGCCGGTCCGCTCGCGCACGACCCCGGCGGGCGGCGGTTCTATGTCTCGTCCTCGTGCGGCGTCTGCGGCAAGGGCGCGATCGACCAGGTCGCCGTGCTTGCCCCCGCGCTGCCGCCCGGACCCGTGGTCGCGCGGGAGCTGCTCGCGCGCCTGCCCGACGCGCTGCGCCAACCGACCTTCGAGCGGACCGGCGGGCTGCACGCGGCCGGGCTGTTCTCGGCGACCGGCGAGCTGCGCTTCAGCCGCGAGGACGTCGGGCGCCACAACGCGCTCGACAAGGTGATCGGCCGCGCGCTGCTCGACGGGCTGCTGCCGTTGCACGACAGCGCGCTGTGCGTCAGCGGGCGGCTCTCGTTCGAGCTCGTGCAGAAGGCGGCCCTCGCCGGCGCCCCGATCCTCGTCGGCGTCGGCGCGCCGAGCTCGCTCGCGATCGAGCTGGCCGCGGACCGCGGGCAGACCCTCTGCGGGTTCGCCCGCGCGGGGCGCGTGAACGTCTACACCGCGCCCGAGCGCGTGGGCTGACCCGGGAGCGCCGCGGGCGCGCAACCGCGGACTCGCCGCTCGACTGGTTCGAGTCGGTGCGTCCCGCTACACTGCGGCCTGCCGACCGATAGTCGCAGCCGCCCTGAAGTCCGACTCCGCGCCACATACGCGGCGGTCGCGGGCGGGGTCCGTGAGCGTCGGGCGCCCCCAATGGGGGCAACTTCTCGCTGTGCTATCTTCGCTTGTCCGCGTCTGTTCGACGCGTGCCCCCCGCTCTCCCTGCCCGTCTCGATCCTAGGAGTCGTCGCTTTGGCTCGTGCTGACGCCACGCGGACGCGCCGCAGTTTCGCGCGCCTCGACAAGGTCCTCGAAGTCCCCAACCTGATCGACATCCAGCGCCAGTCGTTCGCGTGGCTCACCGATACGAGCCGCGGCGGCCTGCGCGAGACGATCGACGACATCTCGCCGATCGAGGACTACACCGGCAACCTCGCCGTCCAGTTCGGCGAGTTCTTCTTCGACGAGCCGGTGGCGTCGATCCCCGAGTGCCGCGAGAAGGACCTCACGTACGCGCGGCCGCTCACGGCCACCGTCGCGTTCGTCAACCGCGAGACCGGCGAGATCCGCGAGCAGTCGGTCTTCATGGGCGACTTCCCGTGGATGACCGAGCGCGGCACGTTCATCATCAACGGCACCGAGCGCGTCGTCGTCACGCAGCTCGTGCGCTCCCCGGGCGCCTACCTGATGGAGCCCAAGGACCGCGAGAAGCAGGTCTTCATCGCCAACCTGATGCCCGCTCGCGGCTCGTGGCTCGAGCTCGAGATCGACAAGAAGGGCAAGGTCTTCGTCCGCATCGACCGCAAGCGCAAGCTGCCGGT
>DAIOGP010000269.1:0-2242 GCA_036745135.1 Solirubrobacteraceae bacterium | reverse complement strand
GCGTCGGGCAGCGGACGCAGGCAGCCCGCCAGCGCCGCGCGGCCCGCGTCGGCGTCGAGCCAGCGAGCCTCGTCAGCCCGGGCGAGGATCACCGGCATGCGGTCGTGGATCGGCGCGACGACGCCGTTCGCGCGCGTCGTGACGATCGCGCAGGTGAGCAGGGTGGGGCCGTCGGCCGGGTCGTGCCACCCCGACCACAGGCCGGCGAACGCGAAGGGCTCGCCGTCGGCGCGGGCGATCCAGTAGGGCTGCTTGCCCGCCTCGGTGGCGCGCCACTCGTAGAAGCCGTCGGCGATCACGAGGCAGCGGTGGCGAGCGAAGGCATCGCGGAAGGCGGGCGTGCGCGCGATGGTCTCGGCCCGCGCGTTGATCGGGCGCCTGCCGGCGCGCGGATCGGTCGCCCAGTGCGGCACCCACCCCCAGCGCGCGAGCGCTCCGGTGGGGGCGCGATCGCCCCCGAGCACGGTGAGGACCTCGTCGCCCGGGGCCGCGTTGAAGCGGCGCCGGATCTCGACCGACTCGCCGAGCGGAAAGCGCGCGCGCAGCGCGTCCGGATCGGCGTTCGCGAGCGAGTAGCGGCCGCACATGGCGGCTCAGCCGCCGGAGTCGCCCCGGGCGGCAGCCCGCGCCTTCGCCTGCCGGCGTCTGCCGAGCAGCGCGAGCGCGCCGAGCGCGACGGCGATCACGACGACGCCGAGCAGCAACGCGAAGCCGAGCCCGATCCCGCCGAACGGCAGCGCGACGAGCTCGACGACGCCGAGGCCGAGCGCGAGCAGCGCGACGACCAGCAGCAGGACGGCGCCGAAGCTGCGCAGCTTCGTCAGCAGGCTCGCGCCGGGCGGCGGGGCGATGAGGCCCATCAGCCGCAGCAGGAGCAGCTGGCGGCTGCTGGGCGGCGTCTGACCGAGCCGCTCGACCGCCTGCTTGAGGTCGTCCGGACGCCGTTCGGCGAGCGCCAGCGACGCCTCGGCCATCCGCCGCAGCTGCATGCGCTCCTGTGGGCGCGCGGCGGCGATCGCGCGCTGGAAGTAGGCGCGCGACGCCTTGGCGTCGTAGCGCTCGGCCGCCCGGGCGCCGAGGATCGCCATCGCTGCCGAGCGGAACTTCGTCTCGCGCTCGAGCTCCTCGTCGCTCCGCGTCTCGAGCTGCTGCATTGCGGCAAGCGCGCCGCGGTTCTCCATCTTGATCTGACGTGGCTTGGCCATCGGCCCGGAAAGTCTACGGGAGCGATCCCCGGGATCATCGGCGCGCGTGGGGGCGCCGAGCCCGGCCGGCGGGTGGAGCGCCGTTGCTAGCATCGACCGGCAGATGGCCGAAGCGCCCGTCAAGCGGACCGCCGAGCGCCCGCGGCAGGAGCGGACGCCGGTCGGCCCGCGTCCTGACGGCGGCGGGGGCGGCGGCCCGGGCTGGCGCGTCAGCCCGGCGCCCGACGGCCGCGGCGGGCCCGCGCAACCGCAGCGTCCGTCGCCGCGCCTCGGCTGGCGGCTGATCGGCCTGATCGCGCTGCTGTTCGCGCTCAACTACTGGGTCGCGAACTCGCTCGTGTCGACGGCGAACCCGCGCGTGCGCGTCCCCTACAGCCCGTACTTCCTCGACCAGGTCAAGAGCGGCAACGTCAAGGCGATCACGTCGCGCGGCACGGCGATCCAGGGCGAGTTCCGGGCCAAGGTCCGCTACCCGCCCGGCGACGCCAAGGCCAAGCAGACGACGCGCTTCTCGACCGAGGTTCCGGAGTTCGCGGATCAGCCGGCGCTGCTCAAGCAGCTTCAGCAGAACAACGTGACGATCAACGCCAAGCCGCCCGACGCGGGCCGGCCGTTCTGGGAGAACCTGCTGCTCGGCTTCGGCCCGACGCTGCTCCTGGTCGGCCTGTTCGTCTACTTCATCCGCCGCGCGGCGGCGAGCGGCGGCGGCGCCGGCGGCCTGATGTCGTTCGGGCGCTCGCGGGCGCGGCGCTCCGAGGCATCCGACCTGCGCATCAGCTTCGACGACGTCGCCGGCATCGACGAGGCCAAGGCGGAGCTCACCGAGATCGTCGCGTTCCTCAAGACGCCGGAGAAGTACAGCCGGCTCGGCGGCAAGATCCCCCGCGGGGTCCTGCTCATGGGCCCGCCCGGGACCGGTAAGACGCTGCTCGCGCGGGCCGTCGCGGGCGAGGCCGGGGTGCCGTTCTTCTCGATGTCGGCCTCCGAGTTCATCGAGATGATCGTCGGCGTGGGCGCCTCGCGCGTCCGCGACCTGT
>DAIOGP010000268.1:0-2247 GCA_036745135.1 Solirubrobacteraceae bacterium | reverse complement strand
GGGGCCTCGGGCTCCGGGGCGAAGATGTCGTCGTCGGCCTCGAAGTCCGTGAAGCTCGGCGCGGGTGCCGCTGCGTGCGCGGGGGCGCGCTCTTCGACGTCCTCCTCATCGCCGATCGCGGCGTGCTCGGCCGTCTCGGCGAGCGGCTCGACGGGGGACGGCGGCGGGTCGCCGAGGCCGGCCGCGTAGCCCAGCTCGGGATCATCGGGCACGGCGGGCGACACCGCCGGCTCGGGCGCGGGCGGCGCGTCGACGGCCGTGGCCTCGTACGCGAGCGGCGGCGGCTCAGGGGCATCGGCGAGCGGTGGCGCCTCGTGAACGTCGGCGAGCGAGTCCGGCACTGCTTCCCCGGTGCCCTCGGACTCGCGGGCCGCGCGCGCCGAAGCCAGCGCCTCGCTCTCGATGCGCTCGATCTCGGCCGCGTCCGCGCCGTGACGGCGCTTGAGCTCCAGGTGCTCGCGGATCGCGTCGTCCAGCAGTCCCACGGGCAACAGCCTACTGCGCTCGAACCGTCGTGTTCTTGCCGGCGCGCTTGGCCGCGTAGAGGGCCGCGTCGGCGGCCGCGATGAGGCCGCCCTTGTCGGTCGCGGACACCGGCAGGGCGGCGACGCCGAAGCTCGCGGTGACCTTCAGGCGGCCGCCGTTCCCGATCACGGGCACCTCGATCCCCTCGATCGCGTGCCGCATGCGCTCGGCCAGCTGGAAGGCGCCGTCGAGGTCGGTCTGCGGGAGCGCGACCGCCAGCTCCTCGCCGCCGTAGCGCGCCGGGTCGTCGATCTCGCGCGAGTTCTCGCGGACGACGCGCGCGACCTCGCGCAGCACGCGGTCGCCCTGCTGATGGCCGTAGGTGTCGTTCACCTGCTTGAAGTCGTCGATGTCGAGCAGGACGAGCCCGAGGTCCTGCTTGAAGCGCTTGGCGCGCTCGATCTCGGCGTCCATCACCTCCTGGAAGCGGCGGTGGTTCGAGAGGCCGGTGAGCTCGTCCGTGACGGCCTGGCGCTGGACCCGCTCGTGCAGGTCGACGTTCTCGATCGAGAGCGCCGCCTGGGCGGCGAGGTAGTGGAAGAGCTCGCGCTCCTCCTCGGTGAACGGGCGCTCGGCCCGGACGACGGTCACGACGCCCAGCACGCCCCCGACACCCTCCGACTCGACGAGCGGGAACGCGAGCGCGCCGACCGCGCCGTCGGCGAGCTCCGCCGGCTCGCCGCGCTCGAGTGCCTGCGCCTCGACCGTCGCGACCGCGCGCTCGAGGCGCCCGAGCGCGCCGATGTGCGCGCGCTCCTGCAGCACGCCGTTCGCGCTGGCGCGCGTCGCGGCCCGCCCGTAATCGGCGCCGACGCCGTCGACCGCGGCGCTGACGACGATCTCGAGCACCCGCTCGCGGTCGAGGCTCGAGGCGAAGCTCTGGCCGATCCGGCGCACCGTGCGCTCGAGGCGCGTGCGCTCGTGCCCGAGCTCGTCGATCCGGCGCTCGAGCTCGTCCGACATGCGGTTGAACTCCTCGGCGAGCGACGCGAACTCGCGGTCGCCGCCGGTCGGGACGCTCGTCGAGAAGTCGCCGCGGCCGAGGCGCCGCGCGGCCTCGATCAGACGGCCGATCTGCCCCTGCAGGGCGCGCGCCACGACCGCCGCGAAGATCAGGGCGAGCGCCAGGAAGCCGACCAGCGCGCCGCCGACGAGCAGCCGGTCGTTGTGGATCGCGTCGCTGACGGCCTCGCTGTTCCCGAGCACCGAGACCCGCAGCGGCATAGGGCCGAAGTCGCCGGCGGTGAACGACGCGACCCGGTAGCGGTCGCTGCCCAGGCGCACCTCACCTGCCGACGGGAGCTCCTTCGCCGGACGTCCCGCGACCGTGCCGACGAGCTCCTCGTCCCCGCGCGCGACCACGACCTCGAGCCCGGTGACCTTCTTCACCAGCTGGGCGAAGTCGGCTGCGCTCTGGATCGACACCGAGAGCTTCCCGAGGTCGGCCCCCGTGTTGGTCTGCGTGAGCTCGGCCGCGAAGGGTGCGATGGCCCGGCGATCGCCGACGTCGAGGCCGACCCCGGAGGCCCGCCTGACCACGATGCGCAGGGCGCCGACCTCGCGCCCGAGTGTCCGCGCGCGCGTGGTCGCCGCCGCCCGGTCACCGGCGCTGAGCGCCTGGGTCAGCTTCGCGTCATCAGCGACCGCCCGGAGCGTGGTCTCGGCGGCGCGGGGGGCCTCGCGGAAGAGCCCGGCCGCGGCGGCGCGCGCCTCCCCCACGCG
>DAIOGP010000267.1:0-2266 GCA_036745135.1 Solirubrobacteraceae bacterium | reverse complement strand
AACTCGTCCCACGTCGCCCACTCGGGCACGAGGTTCGAGTTGGCGATCAGCACGCGCGGCGCCCACTCGTGCGTGCGGAAGACGCCGACCGGCTTGCCGGACTGCACGAGCAGCGTCTCGTCGCCGGCGAGCGAGCGCAGGCTGCGCACGATCGCCTCGAACGCCTCCCAGGAGCGCGCGGCGCGACCGGTGCCGCCGTAGACGACGAGGTCCTCCGGGCGCTCGGCGACGTCGGGGTCGAGGTTGTTCATCAGCATCCGCAGCGCCGCCTCCTGGGGCCAGCCGGCGCACGAGATCTCGCTGCCGCGCGGGGCGCGGACCTCGGCGTGCGTGGTCGGCGTGCTCATCTGGACTCCTTCGCTCGTGGCCGTCATTCCAGTGTGCCGATCTCCGCCTCGACCGCGTGCAGCAGCGCGCCCGATCCGACGAGCGCCGCGGCCGCCGCGAGCTCGGGCGCGAGCTCCCGGTCCGGTCCCGGACCGGGGACGACCGCGCGCGTCGCGCGCCGCGCCGCGCCGGTGCCCGGGCCCGGCTCGAGCGGGGCGCGGAGGTCCAGCCCGCGGGCCGCGCAGACCAGCTCGACGGCGAGGATCCGGCCGAGGTTGGCGACCACGGTGCGCAGCTTGCGCGCCGCGCCCCAGGCCATCGACACGTGGTCCTCCTGCATGGCGCTCGTCGGCAGCGAGTCGACGCTCGCCGGCGCCGCGAGCCGCCGGTTCTCGGCGACCATCGCCGCCTGCGTGTACTGGGCGATCATCAGGCCCGAGTTGACGCCCGCCTCCTGCGCGAGGAACGGCGGCAGGCCGTGCGAGCGCGCCGCGTCGAGCAGCCGGTCGGTGCGGCGCTCGGCGATCGCCCCGACCTCCGCCGCGGCGATCGCGAGGAAGTCGCACGCGAAGCCCAGCGGCGCGCCGTGGAAGTTCCCGCACGACTCGACGCGGCCGTCGGGCAGGATCATCGGGTTGTCGATCGCGGAGACGAGCTCCGCCGCGGCGACGCGCTCGGCGTGCGCGAGCGTGTCGCGCGCCGCGCCGGCGACCTGCGGCGCGCAGCGCAGCGAGTACGCGTCCTGCACGCGCGGGTCGCCGGTGCGATGGCTGGCGACGATCGGCGACCCGGCGAGCAGCCGGCGGAGGTTGGCGGCGCTCGCGGCCTGGCCGGGTTGCGGGCGCAGCGCCTGGAGGTCGGCCGCGAAGGCGCGGTCGGTCCCGAGCAGCGCCTCGATGGACATCGCGGCGGTGACGTCGGCGACGCGCACGAGCCGGCCCAGGTCGTGGAGCGCGAGCAGCAGCATCCCGAGGATGCCGTCGGTCCCGTTGATCAGCGCGAGCCCCTCCTTCGCGCGCAGCGTGACCGGCTCGATCCCGGCGCCGCGCAGCGCCGCGCCCGCCGACCCGCGCCGGCCGTCGCGGTCCTCGAGCTCGCCCTCGCCGATCAGCGCGAGCGCGCAATGGGCGAGCGGCGCGAGGTCGCCGCTCGCGCCGAGCGACCCGTGCTCGAGCACGATCGGCGTGAGCCCGGCGTTGAGGATCGCGAGCATCGTCTCGACGACGACGGGCCGCACGCCCGAGTAGCCCATCGCGAGCGTGCGCGCGCGCAGCAGCAGCATCGCGCGGACGACCTCGCGCTCGACCGGCGCGCCCATCCCGGCGGCGTGGGAGCGGATCAGCGAACGCTGGAGCTCCTCGCGCCGCGCGGGCGGGATCGGCGTGTCGGCGAGCGAGCCGAAGCCGGTCGAGACGCCGTACGTCGGGCGCTCGGCGGCCGCGATCTCCTCGACGACGGCCGCGCCGCGCTCGATCGCCTCGCGCGCGCCGGCCGCGAGCGCGACGGGCGCCTCGCCGCGCGCGACGGCGAGCACGTCGGCCGGCGCGAGGCCCGTCCCGCTCAGCTCGATCGCGGGCGCGCCGCTGACGCGCGTGCCGGTCATCGTGCTCCCATGTGGGAAACGTAGTGCGACCGGCGCTCGCCTGCGGGCCGGCGGCCTGCGGCGGGGTGGTGGACGGCCGGCGGCGGCAGCGAGCGGCTCGGGCACGCCGCCAGACCGGCGGCGGGCGCGTGCTACGCGCCGAGCTCGCGACGGAGCTCGGCGAGCGCCGAGCGCAGCTCGCGGACGTCCTCCTCGAGGCGGCCGATGCGGGCCTCGACCCCCGCGGCCGGCGACGGGGCTCCGCCGCTCGCGGACCGCTTCGCCGGCGCCGCGCTCGCGGCCGCGACGGCGACGGGCGCCGGGCCGGGCTCGGCCTCCTCCCCGTCGCCGCCGAGC
>DAIOGP010000266.1:0-2272 GCA_036745135.1 Solirubrobacteraceae bacterium | reverse complement strand
GCACGCCGCCAGCGTTCGTCCTGAGCCAGGATCAAACTCTCCGTGAAGAACTGCTTGATTTCACTGAAGAGCTGTCACGATCCACTGCGGGGCGCCGAGTACACCGTGGCGCCCCGGACCATGACGGGGTCTATTTGATTCTTGGCCGCCGCCCGTGGCCACGCGAACGCGGACCGGACGGTCGGTCGAACCTGGACGCACATCCGACGACCGCAGAGCGGTCATCAGGTGCGCATGCTGTTGAGTTTTCAAAGACCGTCGCGCCTCGCGCCGAGGGGATTCCTCGCGCTGACGCGCCCGGCGGGTAACGACCCAGCCGGGAGCGGACGCACAGTCTAGCGCAAGCGGGGCGATCTGCGGATGCGGCCGCGCGCCGGGGCCTCAAGCCTGCCTGAGGCGCCGGAAGCGGCGCTTGCCGACCTGCAGGACGGCGCCGTGCAGGCGGGCGGCCGGCAGGTCCTGGTCGCCTTCGCCGAGGACGACGCCGTCGAGCCGCACCCCGCCCTGCGCGAGCAGGCGGCGCGCGTCCGAGCGCGAGCCGCCGAAGAGCTCGGCGATCAGAGCCGGCAGATGCACCGCGCCGTTGGTCGCGGCGAACTCGCTCTCGTCGATCTCGTCCGGCAGCTCGTGCTCGATGTGGATCCGGTCGAACCGCGCCTCGGCGGCCGCGGCGGCCCGCTCGTGGTGGTAGCGCGCCACGATCCGGCGCGCGAGCTCGCGCTTGGCGTCCCGCGGGCCGACCTCGCTCGGCGGCGGCGATCCCAGCAGCAGGTTCCAGTAGGTCGCGAGCGCGGTGTCCGGGACGCGCAGGAGCTTGCCGAACATCTCGTCGGCCGACTCGGTGACGCCGACGTAGTTGTCGAACGACTTCGACATCTTCCGCTCGCCGTCGGTGCCCGGCAGGATGGGCAGGGTCATGACCGCCTGCGGAGGCTGCCCGTAGGCGACCTGGATCTGGCGGCCGAGCAGCAGGTTGAACTTCTGATCGGTGCCGCCCAGCTCGACGTCGGCGCGAATCGCCACCGAGTCGTAGCCCTGCAGCAGCGGGTAGAGGAGCTCGAGCATCGAGATCGACTCGTTCGCGGCGTAGCGCTTGGCGAAGTCGTCGCGCTCGAGCAGCTGGGCGACGGTCGTCGTCCCGAGCAGGCGGAACAGGGCCGCCATCGGCATGTCGAGCCACTCGCTGTTGCGCCGCACCTCGACGCGCTCGCGATCGAGCACGTTGAAGGCTTGCGCCTGGTAGGTCGCCGCGTTCGCGTCGATCTCCTCGCCCGAGAGCACCGGCCGCGTCGACGAGCGACCGCTCGGATCCCCGACGCGCGCCGTGTAGTCGCCGATGATCAGGACGATGGTGTGACCCGCGTCCTGGAACATGCGCAGGCGCTGGAAGACGACGGTGTGGCCGAGGTGGATGTCGGCCGTCGTCGGGTCGATGCCGAGCTTCACGCGCAGGGGTCGGCCCTCCGCGGCGGCGAGCGTCAGCTTGCGGGCCAATTCACCGGCCGGGAGGCAGTCGACCGCCCCGTGCGCGAGCGCCGCGGCCGCCGCCGCGGACGCCTGATCCCCCGGAGAGTCCATCGGGGCCAATGCTAGACTCCGCGCCTCTCCGGTGGCGCCCATGCGCATGGCAGCGCCGCCTCGATGCCCCGCCGCGCAGCGTCGCGGCGAAGCGCCGCCCCCGGCGCCACCGCATGAGCGACGACGATCGCACAAGCCTCGGGAACGGCCACGGGCCCGCGGGTCCGGTCCCCTTCCAACCGCCGGCCCCGAGTGGCGGCAGCGGGAGTGACGGCGAAACGGTGCGCATGCGCCTGCGGATCAAGAAGCTGCGGCTCGCGCTGCTGCTCGCCGGCGTCCTGATGCTCGGCGGCGTCTCGGCGCTGTTCGGCATGCTCATGGCGGTGGCGGCCGACCTGCCCGCGCTCGAGAACCGCCAGGAGTACAAGGACGCGCGCAACTCGGAGCTGCTCGACCGCAGCGGCAAGCCGCTCGGCGTCCTGACCCAGCAGAACCGCGTGCTCGTCGACGAGCAGGGCATCTCCTCGGCGATGAAGCACGCCATCATCGCGATCGAGGACCGGCGCTTCTACGAGAACCAGGGGTTCGACCTGCGCGGCATGGGGCGGGCCCTCCTCACCGACATCTCGAGCGGCAAACCGGTGCAGGGCGGCTCGACGATCACGCAGCAGTTCGTCAAGAACGCGCTCGCCGCGCAGGACAAGCGGACCGTGCTCCAGAAGCTGCGCGAGGCGGCGCTCGCCTACCACCTCAC
>DAIOGP010000265.1:0-2290 GCA_036745135.1 Solirubrobacteraceae bacterium | reverse complement strand
TTGCGCCGCGGCCACACACGGGCCATCAGGCTGGCATCCCGCTCGCTCGAGCGCGACCTCGTCACCATCGCGCGACGGCTGACGATCCGCTGAGCTCGTCGTGCGCGTTCGTCAGCCCTCCAGAAGCCCGTGGCAGGCGAGTGCCGGCGGATCGCACTCGAGCCCCATCGCCGCGTGAGCCTACCCGCCAGGGGCCGGTCCGCCGGCCGGACGCCGGCCTGACCGCCTATACTCCGGCCGCTCATGGCGAAGGTATGTCACTCATGCGGGAAGGGCCCCGCGTTCGGCCAGAGCCGGAGCCACTCGATGGTGGCGACGAAGCGCCGGTTCGACCCGAACCTCCAGAAGATCCGGATCGTCGACGGCGGCACTCCCCGGCGCGTCCACGTCTGCACGCGTTGCATCAAGGCCGGCAAGGTCGTCAAGGCGCTGTAGTGCCGGACGCGGTCCGCGTCGCGGCGCCGGCTGAGCCGAGCCTCGCCCGCTTCCGGTCGGTCGTCGCCGCAGCGCTCGCGCACTTCGAGTCGCGCCGCGAGGAGGTCAACGACCTCAACGTCTTCCCGGTCGCCGACGGCGACACGGGCGACAACATGGCGCTCACGCTGCGCGCCGTGCTCACCGAGCTCGACCGCCTGAGCGCCGACGGCGACCGCACGCTCGACGACATCGGCCGCGCCGAGATCGTCGACTCGGTCGCGCGCGCGGCGCTGCTGGGCGCACGCGGCAACAGCGGCGTGATCCTCTCGCAGCTGATCCGCGGCGCGGCCGAGGAGCTGATCAGCCGCCCGGGCGAGCTGGTCGATCCCGTCCTGGTCGGCGCGGCGATGGCGCGCGCCGCCGAGCGCGCCTACGGCTCGGTCCGGGAACCGGCGGAGGGCACGATCCTGACGGTCGTGCGCGAGATGGCGCACCGCGTGGCGACCGAGCTCGCGCACATGGCGGAGACCCGCCTCGGGCCCGACGCCGACGACCAGACGCAGAACGCGATGATCGCCGCGGTGCTCGAGCAGGCGCTGGATGCCGGCGAGCAGTCGGTCAAGCGGGGGCCCGACCTGCTGCCGGTGCTGCGCGAGGCCGGCGTGGTCGACGCCGGCGGGCACGGTCTGACGATCCTCTTCGCGGGGGTGATCTCGGCGCTGCGCGGCAGCCCGGCGCCCGAGCTCGCCCGCTACGCGCCGGCCCGCGTGACCCATCCGCAGCACGAGTCCTCCACCTACCGCTACTGCACGAACTTCGCCGTGACCGGCTCGATGCTCGAGGCCGGGGTCTTCGTCCGGGCGCTCGAGGCGCTCGGCGACTCGGTGCTCGTCGTGGGCGATCGCTCGACGCTGAAGGTGCACGTCCACACCGACGAGCCCGAGCGCGCGACGGCCGTGTTCGACGGCGTCGGCGGCATCTCGCACCTCGACGTCGCCGACATGCGCGAGCAGATCGAGCAGCGCGACGCGCGGCTGGGACCGCCCACGGGCGACGCCGCGCACGCGACCTGCGGCGCGCTCGCCGTCGTCGGGGGCGCGGGGCTCGCGGAGCTCTTCCGCAGCCTTGGCGTCCAGCCGCTCGACGGTGGCGCGACGCTCAACCCGAGCACGTACGAGCTGCTCGCGGGGATTCACGCGGTGCCGGCCGAGTCGGTCATCGTCCTGCCCAACAGCTCGAACGTGTGGATGGCCGCCGAGCGTGCCGCGGAGCTGTCGGACAAGGACGTGCGCGTCGTGCCCTCGCGGACCCAGCAGGCGGCGCTCGTGGCGGCCGTCGCCTTCGATCGCGATGCCGGCGTCGACGCCAACGCGGCGGCGCTGGCCGCGGCGCTCGCGCGGGTGCGCACGGGCGGCGTCGCCGCTGCGGCGCGCGACGACGCCCAGGGCCGCTTCCGCACGGGCGAGGCGGTCGGCTTCGTCGAGGAGGAGATCGTCGCCTACGGGCCGGCCGAGGCGACGCTCGCCGCCGTGCTCGTCGCGCTCGCCGACGGCGCCGAGCTGATCACCTGCATCGCCGGCGAGGACCCGCCGCTGCCCGACGGGCGGGTGCGCGAGCTCGCGCCCGACGGCATCGAGCTCGAGCTCTCCGAGGGCGGCCAGCCGAGCTGGTGGTGGCTGCTCGCGGCCGAGTAGCGCCGCCGCGCCGCCGGGTTCGACCGTCGCGCGGGTCATAGTTCCCAGGGGACCGATGCTCCCGTCGCCGCGCGCCTTCGCCAGCTCCGAGCCCCTCGCGCACGCCCAGCTCGTCGCCGCCCCGTGGCGCTCGCCGCGGCCGTCGCGGCTCGCCGTGGCGCTCGAGGTGTCTCAGGCGC
>DAIOGP010000264.1:0-2297 GCA_036745135.1 Solirubrobacteraceae bacterium | reverse complement strand
AGCTCGGGCTCGTCCAGGTCAACAAGTACCAGGTCGTCAACAAGCGCGTGCAGGGGATGTACGTCGCCTTCGACGACTTCAACACGGGGCTCCGCAACAGCGTGTGGCTGAGCTCGTGACCGCAGCTGTTCGGGTCGAACGGGAGGGGCGCCGCGTCGGCGCCCCTCCCATCCCGGTTCCTCGGTAGGCCGTGGGCGGCTACGTCCTCAAGCGCATCCTCGTCACGATCCCGACGCTGTTCGGGATCTCGGTCGTGATCTTCTTCATGGTGCGCCTGCTCCCGGGCGACATCGTCGCCGTCCTGTCGGGTGCCGACATCGGGAACGATCCCGAGCTCGTGGCGCAGGCTCGTGAGAACCTGGGCCTCAACGGCTCCTACCCCGAGCAGTACTGGCGCTGGATCAGCGGCGTGGTCCAGGGTGACCTCGGAGACTCGCTGCGCAACACCCAGCCGGTCTCGGAGGTCCTCCTCAACGCTCTGCCCATCACGTTCGAGCTGGTCTTCCTCGGCCTGCTGATCGCTGTCGTCGTCGGGCTCCCGCTCGGCGTCCTCTCGGCCGTGAAGCGCGACAGCAGGCACGACTATGCGGCGCGCGTCGGCGGCCTGATCGGCGTCAGCATCCCGAACTTCTGGCTCGCCACGCTTCTCCTCCTCTTCACGTCACGGGTGTTCGGCTGGGTGCCGCCCCTCACGTACGTCCCCTTCTACGAGGACCCGATCGAGAACCTGAGCCAGTTCATCCTCCCCGCCATCGCGATCTCGGTGTTCACGCTCGCGATCGTGATGCGGATGGTGCGCGCCACCATGCTCGAGGTGCTCGGGCAGGACTACGTCCGCACAGCGCGCGCTAAGGGCGTGAGGCGAAAGGTCGTGATCTCGCGGCACGCGCTGCGGAACGCGCTCATCCCGGTCGTCACCGTCGTCGGCTTCGAGGTCGGGATCCTGATGGGCGGCTCGGCGATCGTCGAGATCATCTTCGGCCTGCCCGGCGTCGGCAACACCCTCATCAACGCGATCTTCAATCGCGACTACCCGGTCGTCCAGGGCGCGACGCTGCTCCTCGCCTTCATCTTCATCTTCGCCAACCTGCTCGTCGATCTCCTCTACGGCGTGCTCGACCCGAGGATCTCCCAGGAGTGAGCGACTTCAACAACGAATCGCCCGTGCTCGCGCCCGAAGGCCCGAGCGAGATCGGCAAGGACGCGTGGGTCTACACCCCGGCGCGCCGGGCCGGCCGCTTCGCCAAGTGGCGCAACCCGATCGGGATCGCCGGAGCGGCGATCGTCGGGTTCAACGTGCTCCTCGCCCTGTTCGGCCGCTTCGTTTGGACGACCGACCCCAACGAGCTCGTCGCGATACGGCTCCAGCCCCCGAGCTGGGCGCACCCGATGGGCACCGACGAGCTCGGGCGCGACACACTGGCGCGCATCATCCACGGCGCCCAGGTGTCGCTGCAGGTGGGGATGATCTCGGTCAGCATCGCTTTCGTCCTCGGTGTCACGCTCGGCCTGCTCGCAGGCTTCTTCGGGGGGTGGCTCGACAGCCTGCTGATGCGCTTCGTCGACCTCATGTTCGCGCTGCCCGGGCTCGTGCTGGCGATCGTGATCGCCGGCATGCTGGGGCCCAACAGGCGGAACGCGATGATCGCGATCGGCATCGTGATCGCCCCCGCCTTCGCGCGGGTCGTCCGGGGCGCGGTGCTCGAGGTGATGGGCTTTCCGTTCGTCGAGTCGTCGCGCGCCCTCGGTGCGTCTCATCTCCGGATCATCGTCCGCCACGTGTTCCCGAACATCGTGGCGCCGCTGATCGTCCTCGTCACGGTGTACCTGTCGACCGCCATCCTCAGCGAGGCGGCGCTGAGCTTCCTCGGGCTCGGCACACAGCCGCCGGAGGCATCGTGGGGCGGCATGCTGAACAGCGCCCGCTCGTATCTCGACATCGACCCGTGGCTGTCCATCTTCCCGGGCCTCGCGATCATGGTCGTCGTGCTCGGGTTCAACTTCCTCGGCGACGGCCTGCGGGACATTCTCGACCCGCGCCTCGGGCCGCATGTCGCCGGGGCAGGCAAGAAGTGAGGCTGCCATGCTCGACGTGCTGATCAGGAACGGCTGGGTCGCGGACGGCGCGGGTAGCCCGCCGTTTCTCGGGGACGTCGCGATCGAGGGCGGGAAGATCGTGGAGGTCGGCCGGCTCGGCGAGGAGGCGACGGCCGCGCGGGTGGTCGACGCGTCGGGCAAGGTGGTCTGTCCCGGCTTCGTCGACCCGCACAGCCACAGCGACTTCTCGCTGCTCGCGA
>DAIOGP010000263.1:0-2300 GCA_036745135.1 Solirubrobacteraceae bacterium | reverse complement strand
GTGTCGAAGATCGGCGTCCAGCGCAGGCCGGCCGCGACGAGCTTGGACATCGACTCGTCGAGCTCGGTCCAGACGTAGTGGTGACCGGCGGCGTCGGGCGCCGCGGGCTCGGCGTTGAACCACTCGACGTCGGTCCTGACGGTGCGGAGCCCCTGCGCCGCCATCGCGCCCAGGTAGGCGGGCCACACGCTCACCGGGAACGGGTCGACCGTGATCGAGCGCGTCATCAGCGTCTGCGTGTTGAGCCCGAAGACGTCGTCGGCCGAGCGCCCCGGCGTAACGGCGGCGCCGGCCACGCTTCCGCTTCCCGATACCGCCACCACGGCGACGATGCATGCGAGGTTGCGCCGCAACGCGCCCGTCCCCATGGGTCTCCCTCCTTGGCCTGGCCTGAGGCTAGCGACTCGAGCCTCGCGTCAGCCGCCGGCCACGTCGCGGCGCAGGAAGACGAGGAAGCCGCCGACGAGCGAGGGCACCGCGTACAACGCGCAGACCCAGGCTGCACGCACGATCGGCTCCCAGTCGGCCGGCGTGCGCAGCAGGCCCTGCCAGGCGTTGAACTGGGTGCTCAGCAGATAGGGCTGCGCGCCGCCGAGCCCGGGGATGATCGTCAGCAGCTGCAGCAGCAGCGAGAACATCAGCGTCCCGACGATCGCCGCGGCGCTGTTGCGGAACACCGTCGAGAACAGCAGCGCGATCGAGGCGACCGCCGCGATCGGCAGCAGGTACACGAGCAGGCTCGCGCCGACGAGCACGAGCCCGCGGGACGCGGAGACCTCGGTGCCCGAGAGGCTCGTGATCGGGTTGAAGCCCGAGACGAGCACGCCGGCCACGATCGCCACGCCGCCGGTGAGCGCGATCGCGAGCGTCGCGTAGCTCAGCGCCGCGAGCGTCTTGGCGGCGAACACGTGCCAGCGCTCGACCGAGCGCGTGAGGATCGTCTTGAGCGTCCCGTTGTGGTCCTCGCTCGCGACGATGTCGCCGGCGACGAGCGCCGTGATCAGCGGGAACAGCCAGTAGGAGCCGAACAGCAGCAGCACGAGCGGGATCGCCAGCCCCGTGTCGTGGACGTAGCGACCGAACGCCACGTCCTCCGGGCCGCCGGGCTGCAGCGCGACGGCGATGGCGAAGATGACCGGCACGAGCACGGCCGCGCCGAGCCCGAGGTAGGTGCGCTTCTGCGAGCGCAGCTTGCGCAGCTCCCAGCGGTAGGCGCGCAGCGTGCCGGGCGCGCTCACGCCGTCTCCTCGACGATCTGCGCGGCGCGGTCGATGCGCGCGGCGTCGGCCGCGAGCGCGTCATCGCCCTCGGTGAGCTGGAAGAACAGGTCCTCGAGCGTCGCGAGTCGCGGCGCGAGCTCGAGCAGCAGCGCGCCCGACTCGATCAGCGCGAGCGAGAGCTCCGCGATGGCGCGCTCGTCGGCGGGGCGGAACGCGAGCCCACCGCCGGCGGCGTCCTCGACGTCGTCGATCCCGCGCTGCGCGACGCAGACCTGGCGCGCGCGGGCGTCGTCGGTCGTGCGCAGCCGGTAGGTCGAGCCCGCCGCCCGCCGCAGGTCGTCGAGCGCGCCCTCGTAGACGATGCGCCCGCGACGCACGATCGCGACGCGGTTGCAGAGCTCCTCGACCTCGGCGAGCAGGTGGCTCGAGAGCAGGACGGTGATGCCGTCGCCGGCGAGCCGGTGGATGAGCTGGCGCATGTCGCGCATGCCGCCGGGGTCGAGGCCGGTCGCGGGCTCGTCGAGCACGAGCAGGCGCGGCCGGCGCAGCAGGGCGGCGGCGATGCCGAGGCGCTGCTTCATGCCGTGGGAGTAGCCGCCCACCTTGTCGCGGCCCCGGTCGGTGAGCTCGACGACCTCGAGCACCTCCTCGACGTGCGCGGCGCCGTCGCCGCCGTCGAGCCCCGCGAGCAGCCGCAGGTTCGTGCGTCCGTCGAGGTAGGGGTAGAAGCGCGGCGCTTCGACGAAGCCGGCGACGCCCGCGAGCGCCGCGACCGAGACCTGCGGATCGCGGCCGAAGATGCGCACCGCGCCCGCGCTCGGGCGGATGAGCCCGAGCATCATCCGCAGCGAGGTGGTCTTGCCGGCGCCGTTGGGGCCGAGGTAGCCGAAGACGTCGCCCGCCGCGACCGTCAGGTCGACGTCGTCGACCGCCGTGATGCGGCCGTAGCGCTTGGTGAACTCGCCGGCGAAGCGGGCGAACTCGTCGAGGCTCTCGGGCTTGGGACGCGCGTAGACGGAGCTCCCGCCGACGGCCGCCCACTGGGGGACCGTGTCGAACACCGGCTGCCAGCGGATGCCC
>DAIOGP010000262.1:0-2311 GCA_036745135.1 Solirubrobacteraceae bacterium | reverse complement strand
CGCGACTGGGAGCAGCTCTACCGCGACCGCTGGCAGCACGACAAGGTGGTGCGCACGACGCACGGCGTGAACTGCACGGGCTCGTGCTCGTGGAAGGTGTACGTCAAGGACGGCCTCGTCACCTGGGAGACCCAGCAGACCGACTACCCCTCCAACGGGCCCGACGCGCCGGAGTACGAGCCGCGCGGCTGCCCGCGCGGCGCGTCGTTCTCCTGGTACGTCTACTCGCCGATCCGCGTCCGCCATCCCTACGTGCGCGGCGCGCTGCTGCGGCTGTACCGCGAGGAGCTGGCGCGCACCGGGGATCCCGTCGACGCGTGGGCGGCGATCGTCTCCGATCCGGCGAAGGCGCAGGCGTACAAGTCGCAGCGCGGGCGGGGCGGCTTCCTGCGCTCGGACTGGGACGAGGTCTCCGAGATCATCGCCGCCGCGCACGTGCACACGGTCAAGCAGCACGGGCCCGACCGGATCGTCGGCTTCTCGCCGATCCCGGCGATGTCGACCGTCTCCTATGCGGCCGGCACGCGGTTCCTCTCGCTGATCGGCGGCGTGTGCCTCTCGTTCTACGACTGGTACGCCGATCTCCCGCCGGCCTCGCCGCAGATCTGGGGCGACCAGACCGACGTGCCCGAGTCCGCGGACTGGTGGAACTCGAGCTACGTGATGCTCTGGGGCTCGAACATCCCCCAGACGCGCACGCCCGACGCGCACTTCATGACCGAGGCCCGCTACAAGGGCCAGAAGGTCGTCGTCGTCTCACCGGACTACGCCGGCCACACGAAGTTCGCCGACCACTGGCTGGCCGCCGAGCCCGGCACCGACGCGGCGCTCGCGCTCGCGATGGCGCACGTGATCGTCAAGGAGCACTACCTCGAGCGCCGGACCCCGTACTTCGACGCCTACGCGAAGCGGCGCACCGACCTGCCGTTCCTCGTGACGCTGCGCGAGCGCGACGGCGCCTACGTCACCGACCGCTTCCTGCGCGCCGAGGACATCGGGGAGACGTCCGAGAACGCAGCGTGGAAGACCGTCGTGCTCGACGAGGCCACGGGCGCGCCCGTCGTGCCCAACGGATCGATCGGCTTCCGCTGGGGCGACGAGGGCGCCGGGAAGTGGAACCTGGAGCTCGGCGAGGTCGCGCCGCGGCTCTCGCTGCTGGGCGCGCACGACGAGCTCGTCGCGCTCGACCTGCCGCGCTTCGAGATCGGCGCGACCGAGGGCGGCGGGGTCATGCGCCGCGGCGTTCCCGCCAAGCGCATCGGCGACCGGCTCGTGACCACCGTGTTCGACCTGCTCTGCGCGCAGCTCGGGGTCGCGCGCGAGGGGCTGCCGGGCGACTGGCCGGCCGGCTACGACGACCCGCTCCCGTGCACGCCGGCCTGGCAGCAGGAGCACACGGGCGTCGACGCGAACCTCGTCACCCGCATCGCGCGCGAGTTCGCCCGCAACGCCGAGGTCACCGAGGGGCGCTCGATGATCGTCATGGGCGCCGGGACCAACCACTGGTACCACGGCGACCAGATCTACCGCGCGATGCTGAGCCTCGTCCTGCTGTGCGGCTGCCAGGGCGTCAACGGGGGCGGCTGGGCGCACTACGTCGGCCAGGAGAAGGTGCGCCCGATCACCGGCTTCGGCGTGATGGCCTTCGCGACCGACTGGACGCGCCCGCCGCGCCAGCAGGCGACGACCTCGTTCTGGTACCTCGCGACCGACCAGTACCGCTACGAGCGCTTCCTGGCCGACGAGCTGACGAGCCCGCTCGGCGCGGGGCGCCTCAAGGGCAAGCACTTCGCCGACACGATCGCCCAGTCGGCCCGCATGGGCTGGCTGCCCAGCTACCCGACGCTGAACCGCAACCCGCTCGACATCTGCGACGAGGCCGAGGCCGCCGGCAAGACCCCGCAGGAGCACGTCCTCGAGCAGCTCCGCAGCGGCGAGCTGCGCTTCGCTGCCGAGGACCCGGACGATCCGGCGAACTTCCCGCGCATCCTCACGCTGTGGCGCGCCAACCTCCTCGGATCGTCGAGCAAGGGCCACGAGTACTTCCTGCGGCACCTGCTCGGCGTCGAGCAGGACGCGGTGACGGCTCGCGAGACCGCGCCGGACGGGCGCCCGACCGAGGTCGAGTGGCGCGAGGAGGCCCCCACGGGCAAGCTCGACCTCTTCACGACGATCGACTTCCGCATGAACGGCTCGGCGCTCTACTCCGACATCGTGCTGCCGGCCGCCACCTGGTACGAGAAGGACGACATCTCGAGCACGGACCTGCACCCGTTCGTGCACTCGTTCAACGAGGCCGTCCCGCCGCCGT
>DAIOGP010000261.1:0-2330 GCA_036745135.1 Solirubrobacteraceae bacterium | reverse complement strand
GCGAGCTGCTCGACGGATCGTTCCTGGCCGTCGCCGACGACGTCGCGTGCGACGGGCGCATCGTCCCGCCGGCGGTCGTTGGCGCCGGCTGCCGGATCGCCGCCGGCGCGCACGTCGGCAGCCTCGCGGTGCTCGGTCCCGGCGTCGAGGTCGGGGAGGGCGCCACGGTCGAGCGCTGCGTCGTGCTCGACGGGACGCGGATCGGCGCCGGCGCGACCCTGCGCGATTGCATCGTCGCCGGCGGAGCCCGCATCGGCGCCGGCTGCAAGGTCGAGGACGGCGCGGTGCTCGGCGAGGGCGTGACGCTCGGCGCCGACAACGTCGTACGCGCCGGAGCACGTATCTTTCCGGGCGTGGAGCTGCCTGACGGAGCGATCCGGTTTTGACCGCGCTCGACCGCGCGGCGGTCGCGGCCGTCGACGCCGGCGGCCTCATCGACGACGTTCTCGACCTCCCCAACCAGCTGCGCGACGCGCTGTGGCGCGTCGAGTCGGCGGCGATCGAGCCGCTCGACTGCAGCGGCGGGCTGATCGTCGCCGGCATGGGCGGCTCGGCGATCGGCGCGGGCCTCGCCGCGGCGGCGCTCGGCGATCGCGCCTCGCGGCCGATCCTGTGCTCGCGCGACTACGGGCTGCCGGCCTGGACGACGCCTGACACGACGGTGCTCTGCGCGAGCTACTCGGGCGAGACGGAGGAGACGCTCGCGGCGTTCGACGCGGCCACGGCGCTCGGCGCGCGGCGCGTCGTCGCGACCACGGGCGGGTCGCTCGCGGAGGCCGCGCGCGCCGACGGCGTGCCGGTGATCCCGATGCCCGCGGCGCTCCAGCCGCGCGCGGCGGTGGCCTACATGCTCGTGGCGGCGCTCGAGACCGCGGCGTTGTGCGGGGCGGGGGAGAGCCTGCGCGCCGAGCTCGACGTCGCGGCTGCGCACGCCGAGGACCTGGTCGCCGTGTGGCGGCCCGAGGGCCCGGAGGACAGCCTCCCCAAGACGCTCGCGCGCGGGCTCGCGGGCTGCGTGCCGACGATCGTCGGCGCCGGGCTCACGAAGCCGGTCGCGTACCGCTGGAAGACGCAGCTCAACGAGAACGCGAAGGTCCCGTGCTTCTTCGCTGAGCTGCCGGAGATCGACCACAACGAGATCGTCGGCTGGGACGGCGCCGCCGAGCTCGGCAGCTTCGCCGCGGTGTTCCTCGACGACCGCGACCTGCACCCGCGCGTGCGCGAGCGGCTCGTGCTCACGCGCGAGGCGATCGCGCCCAACGCCGTGGCCACCCACGTGATCGAGTCGCGCGGCGAGACGCGCACGGAGCGCGTGCTCTCGCTCGTCCTGCTCGGCGACCTGCTGTCGCTCTACGTCGCCGTGCTGCGCGGCGTCGACCCGTCGCCCATCGAGGCGATCGAGCGCCTCAAGGGCGCCCTCGCGACGCCGTAGCGGGCGCTCGCGTCGCTGACCAAGGCCCGGCCGCGGTCCCGCGGGAGACGACCCGTCGCGCGCTCGGGATTGGCGCGCCGGCGCGCCTGGACGGGCCAAACCTTGACACGACCGTGGTAAGGTTTGTCGCGATGGACGCGCTCACGATCCACGAGGCGGCCGAGACGACCGGCTGGTCGGCCCGCATGCTGCGCTACGTCGAGCGCATGGGGCTCGTCGAGCCGCGGCGATCGGCGTCGGGCTACCGGCTCTACGGGCCCGAGGAGCTCCAGCGCCTGCGCACGCTGCGCGAGCTGCTGGAGCGCTTCGACGTCGGCCTGTCCGACGTCGGCTTCGCGCGCCGCCTCGAGAGCGAGCCCGAGCTGGCCGCCGCCGTCGCGGGCTGGCTCGCCTCGTCCCCGGCGCGTCCCGAGCACGTCCCCCCATCCGACTGGCTGCGCTGGGAGCAGGAGAAGCACGAGCGACTCCTCCAGGCCGCGGCGCAACCACCGCCAACCCCCGTCACGGAGGCCGCATGACCCCCACCGCAGTCCTGACCGAGAACGACTTCAAGGTCGCCGACCTCGCCCTCGCGGCGTTCGGCCGCAAGGAGATCCAGCTCGCCGAGCACGAGATGCCCGGCCTGATGTCCGTGCGGCGCGAGTACGCGGACACGCAGCCGCTCGCCGGCGCGCGCGTCACCGGCTCGCTGCACATGACGATCCAGACCGCGGTGCTGATCGAGACGCTCGTCGCGATCGGCGCCGAGGTGCGCTGGGCCAGCTGCAACATCTTCTCGACGCAGGACCACGCGGCCGCGGCCGTCGCGGTCGGGCCGCACGGCACGCCGGAGGAGCCGCGGGGCGTCCCCGTCTTCGCCTGGAAGGGCGAGACGCTCGAGGAGTACTGGTGGTGCACC
>DAIOGP010000260.1:0-2334 GCA_036745135.1 Solirubrobacteraceae bacterium | reverse complement strand
TGACCATGCAGAACCGATGCGCCCCCGCGGCCTCGGCCGCGCGCGCGTGCTCGAGGATCTGCTCGGGCTCCATCATGGCGTGCAGCGGCGTCTCGGCCTCGGCGTAGCGAGACTGCGCGCAGAAGCCGCAGTCCTCGGCGCAGCCGCCCGACTTCGCGTTCACCAGCGAGCACATGTCGGTCGAGTCGGCGAAGCGCTCGACGCGGACGGCCCACGCGCGCTCGACGAGGGCCTCGATCGCGGCGGGGTCCTCGAGGCGCCCGAGCTCGAGGGCCTCCTCACGGGTGATGAGCGGCGGCATGGACGGGGTGACCTCCGGTCGCGGGACTGGGAGGACGATAGGAACGGGATCGGACGAGTCCACCGCTGCGACGCGGCGCGCCGGATCCCGGTCCGCCGGCGAGGCGCGGCGACGGACCGGGATGGTTCTACCGGGCGCGGAGCGTCAGTCGCGCGGTCTCGACGAGCGTGCCGACGCGGCCGGTCACGGCGCTGATCGTGTCGGTCGCGGGGTCGAGCAGGCCGAGGCGCAGCGGGGTCGTGCGCGTCAGCGCGAGCGCGACGCTGCGTCCGCGCCGCTTGCGACGCAGCAGGAGCGAGCTCGCCGTGGAGCCGATCGCGACGTCAGCGGTCTCGGCCGTGACGATCCGCACGTTCGCTCCGTCGATCGCCGCCGTCGTCTCGCCGCACGCCGAGCTCGAGTCGAACGGCTCGAGATCGGCGATGCCGTCGACGGTGAGCAGCAGGCCGGCCCTGCCGGCCCGCGTCGCGTGGAGCGACAGGCGACCGCGGCGAGCGTCGCCGATCTGGCGGGCGTTGAGCCGCGCGCTGCCGAGGTCGCAGCTCAGCGTCTGGGCGTCGTCGTCGAAGCCGAGATGGCCCCTGAGGCGGCCGATGATCGGGCCGAAGCCACCGGGGGTCAGCAGCGCCGGGCGCGTCGATCCGGCCGCGGGGATGCCGGCGGCGTCGAGCACGACGCGCGCCGGTCGGCCGCCCTTGGGCACGAGGTAGCGCCACGTGGTGCGCAGTTGCCGGGTGACGCGAACGTCGCCGCCGGCGAGCGTGGTGATCGAGCCCGCGACGTCGAAGTCGACCGTGCCGGTCGCGCGAGCGAGGTCCCAGGTCACCGCCTTCGACGCGCGCGCCGCGGCGCCCGGCGGCAAGGAGAGGAGCGCGAGCATCGCGCCGAGCGCGACCACGCCGGTTGGGGTCTGGGCCACGGCGCCAACCCTAGCCCGCCGCGCGTCACGGGACGGCGGCGTCGTCAGCGACCCTGCCAGCGCGGCGTGCGCTTCTCGGCGAACGCCCGCACGCCTTCGCGGAAGTCCTCGGACGAGAAGCACGCCTCGCGCAGCGCGATGAGCTCGCGCTCGATCTCGGGGTCGAGCTGCCCCTCGACCGCGAGCAGCTCGCGGATCACGCGCTTGTTCCCCCGCAGCGAGAGCGGCGCGTTGGCCGCGATCTCGGCTGCGAGCGCGACGGCGGCCCGCTCCAGGTCGTGGCTCGCCACGACCTCGTTGACGAGACCCCACGCGTGCGCGGTCGACGCGTCGACGTTGCGCCCGACGAGGAAGAGCTCCCGCGTCCGCGGCACGCCGATCGCGTCGATGAACTTACGCAGGCCCGTGTGGGAGTAGACGAGGCCGAGCTTCGCCGGGGGCATCCCGAGCTTGATCCCGTCGGCCGCGATGCGCAGGTCGCACGAGAGCGCCAGCTCGAGGCCACCGCCGATCGTGTGGCCGTTGAGCGCGGCGAGGGTCGGGTAGGCGTAGGCCTCGAGCGCGTCGATCGCCTCCGCGAAGGGATGCGCCACGAGCTTCTCGGCCTCTTCCGCCAACGTGTCGTCGGAGAGGTCGCCGATGTCGTAGCCGGCCGAGAACATGCCACCCGAGCCGGTGATCAGCAGGCAGCGGGCATCGAGCTCCGGCAGCAGCGCCGCGAGCGCGTCGAGCATCTCGTTGTCGAGCGCGTTGCGCTTCGCGGGGTTCGCCAGCGTCAGCCGCGCGATCCCGTCGGCGGGGTGGTCGAGCAGCAGCTTGCCGCCGGCGTGGGCGACGGGCGCTGCGCTACTCAAGGACGACCAACGTGTCGCCCTCCGAGACTGCTTGGCCCTCGGTGCAGCGGATCTCCGTGACGGTGCCGGCGTCCTCGGCCTCGACCGGCATCTCCATCTTCATCGATTCGAGGATCACGACGGTGTCGCCCTCGTCGATGGTGTCGCCGACCTCGACCTCGATCTTCCACACGGTGCCGGTGATGTGAGCCTCGATGTCGGTCACTCGACTGTTCCTCCTGGGAGCAGGGCCGCGGTCAGGGCGCGAGAATAGCCGCCGC
>DAIOGP010000259.1:0-2341 GCA_036745135.1 Solirubrobacteraceae bacterium | reverse complement strand
TCGCGGATCTGCGAGTTCAACGAGATCCTCGGCTTCTACGGGCTCGCCTACTGGTACACGTGGCAGGTCTCGGTGCTCGGCCTCGGGCCGATCTGGATGAGCGCCAACGAGGACGCCAAGCGCAAGGCCGCGGCACACCTCGAGGACGGCGGGATCTTCGCCTTCGGCCTCTCCGAGCGCGCCCACGGCGCCGACCTCTACTCCTCGGAGATGACGCTCACGCCGACCGGCGACGGCACCTACGTCGCCAACGGCGAGAAGTACTACATCGGCAACGGCAACGAGGCCGCGATGGTCTCGACCTTCGGGCGCATGGCCGACAGCGGCGAGTGGGTCTTCTTCGTCTCAGACCCCCGCCACCCCAACTACGAGCTGATCCGCAACGTGACCAACAGCCAGTCCTACGTGTCGCAGTTCCGCCTCGAGGACTACCCCGTCACCGAGGCCGACATCCTGCACCGCGGCGACGAGGCCTGGAACGCGGCGCTCAACACGATCAACATCGGCAAGTACAACCTCGGCTGGGCCTCGATCGGGATCTGCACGCACGCGCTGTACGAGGCGATCACGCACGCGTCCAACCGCGTCCTCTACAAGCGCCCCGTGACCGACTTCCCGCACGTGCAGCGCCTCTTCACCGAGGCCTACGCGCGGCTCGTCGCGATGAAGCTCGTCGCGCTGCGCGCGTCCGACTACATGCGCGCCGCGACGCGCGAGGACCGGCGCTACCTGCTCTACAACCCGGTCGTGAAGATGAAGGTGACGACCGAGGGCGAGCGCGTGATCGACCGCCTGTGGGACGTGATCGCCGCCAAGGGCTTCGAGTCCGACACGTACTTCGCGATGGCCGCGCGCGACATCCGCGCGCTGCCCAAGCTCGAGGGCACCGTGCACGTGAACATCGCGCTGATCCTCAAGTTCATGCCGAACTACCTCTTCAACCCCCAGCCCCACGAGGCGATCCCGCGCATGGACCAGCCCCACAACGACGACTTCCTGTTCGACCAGGGGCCGACGCGCGCGCTGAGCAAGGTCGTCTTCCACGACTACCGCGAGGCCTACGCCGACCGCCCGCTGCCCAACGTGCAGGTCTTCACCGAGCAGATCGAGGCGCTGCGCGAGCTCGTCATGCAGGCGCCGCCGGACGAGGACCAGCGGCGTGACACCGACCTGCTGCTGACGCTCGGGGACCTGTTCACGCTCGTCGTCTACGGCCAGCTCGCGCTCGAGGGCGCGCGGATCGACGGGATCTCCGACGACGTCGTCGACCAGATCTTCGCCGCGCTCGTGCAAGACGCCTCGGAGCTCGCGATCGGGCTGCACGGGAAGCCCTCGACGACCGCCGACCAGCAGCGCCTGTGCCTCGCGCTCGTGCGCAAGCCCGCCGTCGACGCGGGGCGCTACGCGCGGGTGTGGGACGAGGTGCACGCGCTCGACGGCGCGTACGAGCTGAGCGCCGCGGGCGCCGGGGCCGCGGCGTAGGGCGCGGAGCGGGCGGGTCGTCGCCCGCGCGGCGCCCGCGCGCCAGGCAGAATCCGTCGCCATGGCCCGCGTGCTCGTCACCCGCGCGCTGCCCGGCGGCGGGATCGACCGGCTGCGCGCGGCCGGGCACGACGTCGACGTCTGGCCCGAGCGCCTGCCCCCCACCCCGGCGCAGCTGCGCGAGCGCGCGGCCGACGTCGACGGGCTGCTCTGCCTGCTGACGGAGACGATCGACGCGGACTTCCTCGCCGCCTGCCCGCGGCTGCGCGCGATCGCGAACTACGCGGTCGGCTGGGACAACGTCGACCTCGCCGTCGCGACGGCGCGCGGGATCCCGGTCGGCAACACGCCCGACGTGCTGACCGACGCGACGGCGGACCTCGCGTTCGCGCTGCTGCTGGCGCTCGCGCGCCGGCTGCCCGAGGCGCAGGCCTCGGTGCTCGCCGGCGACTGGCTGACCTGGGAGCCGGCCGCGTTCCTCGGCGCCGTGGTGCACGGCGCAACGCTCGGGATCGTCGGCTACGGGCGCATCGGCCGCGCCGTCGCGCAGCGCGCCGCGGGCTTCGCGATGGAGGTGCTCGACACAAGCGACACGCCGCTGCCCGAGCTGCTCGAGCGCGCCGACTTCGTGACGCTGCACTGCCCGCTGACGCCGCGCACCCGCGGCCTGATCGACGACGCGGCGCTGCAGCGGATGAAGCCGACCGCGTACCTCATCAACACCGCGCGCGGGCCGATCGTCGACACGGCGGCGCTCGAGCGCGCGCTGCGCGCGGGCGCGATCGCCGGCGCCGCGCTCGACGTCACCGACCCCGAGCCGCTGCCGGCCGACCACCCGCTGCTCGGCGCGCCGAACCTG
>DAIOGP010000258.1:0-2368 GCA_036745135.1 Solirubrobacteraceae bacterium | reverse complement strand
CTCGATGTAGCGCTCCTGGCTGCCCTGCTTGAGGCGGTAGAGCGGCGGCTTGGCGATGTACACGTAGCCGGCCTCGATCAGCTCCTGCATCTCGCGGAACAGCAGCGTCAGCACGAGCGTCCGGATGTGCGCGCCGTCGACGTCGGCGTCGGTCATCAGCACGACCTTGTGGTAGCGCGCCTTCTCGATGTCGAACTCGTCGCGCACGCCGGTGCCGATCGCGGTGATCAGGTTCTGGACCTCGGTGTTCTGCAGCACCTTGTCGATCCGGCTCTTCTCGACGTTGAGGATCTTGCCGCGCAGCGGCAGCACCGCCTGGGTGGCGCGGTCGCGCCCCTGCTTCGCCGAGCCGCCGGCGGAGTCGCCCTCGACGACGAAGATCTCGGCGAGCGACGGGTCCTTCACGGAGCAGTCCGCGAGCTTGCCGGGGAGCGTCGAGTTCTCGAGCGCGGACTTGCGCCGCGTGAGGTCGCGGGCCTTGCGCGCGGCCTCCCGGGCGCGCGACGCCGACAGCGCCTTGTTGATCACCTGGCGCGCGTCGGTCGGGTTCTCCTCGAAGAACTCGGCGAGGCCCGCGTTGACGATCGACTCGACGAAGCCCTGCATGCCCGGGTTGCCGAGCTTCGTCTTCGTCTGGCCCTCGAACTGCGGGTCGCGCAGCTTCGCGGAGATGACTGCGGTGAGGCCCTCGCGGACGTCCTCGCCGGCGAGGTTGTCGTCCTTCTCCTTGAGCAGGCCCTTGTCGCGCGCGTACTTGTTCAGCGTGCGCGTCAGCGCGGAGCGGAAGCCCGACAGGTGCGTGCCGCCCTCGTGCGTGTTGATGTTGTTGGCGAACGAGAAGATCGACTCCTGGTAGGAGGAGTTCCACTGCATCGCGACCTCGACGGCGCCCTCGTCGCTCTCGCCGCTGAAGAAGATGACCTTGCGCTGCACCGCGTCCTTGTTCTCGTTGAGGTAGCGGACGAAGTCCTCGATGCCGCCCTCGTACTGGAACTCCGCGCGCGCGCCCTCGCCGCGCTCGTCGACGATCGAGATCTTGAGGCCGCGCGTCAGGAAGGCCGTCTCGCGCAGGCGCTGCTCGAGCGTCGCGAACTCGAAGTCGAGCGTCTCGAAGATCTCGTCGTCGGGCAGGAACGTGATCGACGTGCCGGTGTCGCTCGTCTTGGCGCCGCGCTCGAGCGAGGCGCGCGGTGCGCCGCGCTCGTAGGGCTGCGTCCAGACGTGGCCGTCGCGGCGCACGGTCACGATCAGCGACTCGGAGAGCGCGTTGACGACCGAGACGCCGACGCCGTGCAGGCCGCCCGAGACCTTGTAGCCGCCGCCGTCGCCGAACTTCCCGCCGGAGTGCAGGACCGTGAGCACGACCTCGAGCGCCGGGCGCTGCTCCTTCTCGTGCATGGCCACGGGGATGCCGCGACCGTCGTCGCTGACGGTCACCGAGTTGTCCGGATGGATCGTGACCTCGACGGCGCTGCAGTAGCCCGCGAGGGCCTCGTCGACCGAGTTGTCGACGACCTCGTAGACGAGGTGGTGCAGTCCACGCGCGCCGGTCGAGCCGATGTACATGCCCGGGCGCTTGCGGACCGCCTCGAGCCCCTCCAGGACGGTGATGTCCTGGGCGTCATACCCCGCCGAGCCGCGCTGCGAAGCGGCGGCCCCGTTGTCCTTCGCCAAGAGTTCCTCCGGTACATCGAGCGCCCCGGAGCCGCGTCAGTCGACACGGGCGGGGCGCGCACGTTTGACAGTTCTTATGGTACCACAGCGGCTCGCTGGACCCCGCCGTCAGCGGTCACGAAATACCTGCAAAATGGCACTTTTCTCGACGCGGCGGCGCGTCCCACAGCGCCATCGGCCGCGGCTCACCGCCGCGGCGCTCGCGCGACGCAGCGCAGGGCCTTGACGAGCGGTCGCCCGAGCGCCGCGTTGAGGCGCTCGACGAGCTCGTCGGACATCAAGTCGAGCTCCTGCGCCCAGACGGCGGAACTGCACGAGAGCGTCACGATCCCGCCGCGCTCTGCGGTCGGCTGCGCCTCGCGCGCGAGCGCCTCGCCGGCGACGGACTGCCACGTGCGCTGGATCTGCGCGAGCGGCGTGGACGGCGCCAGCGCGCGCGCATAGCGCTCGAGCTCCGCCGCGAGCGAGCGCGGCGCGCGGCGCTTCACGCGGCCGCCGCCAGGATCGCGCCCTCGCGCACCGCCAGGCGCACGACGTCGGCGCGCTGCCCGTCGGGGACGTGGCTCAGGTCGGTCGTCGAGATCACGCTCTGACCACCCCCGCGCAGCAGGTCGACGAGGCGCGCGCGGCGCTCGCCGTCGAGCTCGCTCATCACGTCGTCGAGGAGCAGCAGCGGTGGCGCGTCGCGCTCGCG
>DAIOGP010000257.1:0-2377 GCA_036745135.1 Solirubrobacteraceae bacterium | reverse complement strand
GGCACCAGCTGCTCTGTCGGGCCGTCGGGCTCGAGACCTACAAGCTGCGGTTCGGTCATCGCGGCGCCAACCACCCGGTCAAGGACCTCACGACGGGCAAGATCGAGATCACGAGCCAGAACCACGGGTTCGCGGTCCGCGGCCCGGACGGCGAGGACGCGATCGCCGGCGACGAGCCCGTGCGCTGGGAGACCGACGCGGGCGTCGCCGAGCTCACGCACCTCAACCTCTACGACCGCACCGTCGAGGGCCTCGCGCTGCGCGACGTTCCCGGGGCGACGGTCCAGTACCACCCGGAGGCCGGCCCGGGGCCGCACGACTCGCTGTACCTGTTCGACCGCTTTCTCGAGGTCATCGAGGGGGCGCGATGACGGTTGACAGCTCACAGTTGACAGTTCAGATGAAGGACCAACGAGCCCTGGGCGACGCGACCGCGGTCGCCGTCGATCACCGCCCGAACCGAACCCTCGCCTCAGCTGTCAGCTGTCAACTGTCAACTCGCAGCGCGAATCACGCCGGAGCCCCAGCGCCCCCGTTCTCCTGATGCCCCGCCGCTCGGACATCCACAAGATCCTCGTGATCGGCTCGGGGCCGATCGTGATCGGCCAGGCCGCCGAGTTCGACTACTCGGGCGCGCAGGCGTGCAAGGTGCTGCTCGAGGAGGGCTACGAGGTCGTGCTCGTGAACTCGAACCCGGCGACGATCATGACCGACCCGGAGTTCGCGACGGTGACCTACGTCGAGCCGCTGCTGCCCGGCCCGCTGCGCCAGATCATCGAGCGCGAGCGACCGGACGCGCTGCTGCCGACGCTCGGAGGGCAGACGGCGCTCAACCTCGCCGCCGCGCTGCACGACGACGGCACGCTGGCCGAGTTCGGCGTGGAGCTGATCGGGGCCAACTACGACGCGATCCACCGCGCGGAGGACCGTGAGCTGTTCCGCACCACGATGACCGCCGCGGGGCTAGAGATGCCGCGCAGCGTGATCGCGACCAGCGTCGAGCAGGCGCTCGCGGCGACCGCCGAGATCGGCCTGCCGGCGATCGTGCGCCCCGCCTTCACGCTCGGCGGCCACGGCGGCGGCATCGCGACGACGCCGGCCGAGTACGAGGCAGCGGTCACCCGCGGCCTCGCGGCGTCGCCGATCGGCCAGGTGCTGATCGACCAGTCGGTGCTCGGGTGGGGCGAGTTCGAGCTCGAGGTGATGCGCGACCACAACGACAACTGCGTGATCGTCTGCTCGATCGAGAACATCGACCCGATGGGGATCCACACGGGCGACTCGGTCACGGTCGCCCCGCAGCAGACGCTGACCGACCGCCTGTACCAGCGCCTGCGCGACCAGGCGTTCGCCGTGATCCGCGCGGTGGGCGTCGAGACCGGGGGCTCGAACGTGCAGTTCGCGGTCAACCCGGCCACCGACGAGATCCTCGTGATCGAGATGAACCCGCGCGTGTCGCGCTCGTCCGCGCTGGCATCGAAGGCGACCGGGTTCCCGATCGCGAAGATCGCCGCGCGCCTCGCCGTCGGCTACGCGCTCGAGGAGATCGACAACGACATCACGCGGCGCACGCCCGCGAGCTTCGAGCCCTCGATCGACTACGTCGTCGTCAAATGGCCGCGCTTCGCGTTCGAGAAGTTCCCGGGCGTCGACGAGGCGCTCACGACGCACATGAAGTCGGTCGGCGAGGTGATGGCGATCGGCCACACGTTCCAGCAGGCCTTTGCCAAGGCGATGCGCAGCCGCGAGCTCGACGCCGAGGCGCCGCGCGACCTGGACGAGGACGTGCTGCTCGAGCGCGTCCAGGTCCCGGGCCCCGACCGCTACGACCTGATCCTCGACGGCCTGCGCCGCGGCGTCGCGGTCGAGGAGATCCAGCGGCGGACCTCGATCGATCCGTGGTTCCTGCGCGAGCTGCGCGAGCTGGCGCTCGACGGCGACGCGCCGTTCGCGGGCGAGCGGACCTATCGGGCGGTCGACACCTGCGCCGCCGAGTTCGAGGCGGAGACGCCGTACTTCTACTCGAGCTGGGAGCGGCCGGCGCGCGGCGCCGGGCCGCGCCACGAGATCGTCCGCGGCGAGCGACCCAGCGTCGTGATCCTCGGCTCCGGGCCCAACCGCATCGGCCAGGGGATCGAGTTCGACTACTGCTGCGTGCACGCCGCGATGACCGTGCGCGAGCTGGGGCGCGACGCGGCGATGGTGAACTGCAACCCCGAGACCGTCTCGACCGACTACGACACCTCGGACCGCCTGTACTTCGAGCCGCTGACGCTCGAGGACGTGCTCGAGATCGTCGAGGTCGAGCAGCCCGAGGGCGTGATCGTCCAGTTCGGGGGCCAGACGCCGCTCAAGCTCGCCGCCGGGCTCGAGCGGG
>DAIOGP010000256.1:0-2413 GCA_036745135.1 Solirubrobacteraceae bacterium | reverse complement strand
CTCGTCGAGCAGCACGGACCCGTAGGCGAGCGCGAACGCCGGCGCGAGGTAGGTCACGAGCGACGCGCGCCCGGCGCCGAGCTCCGCGATCAGGCGGTAGAAGACGATGAACGCGAGCGCCGTCCCCCCGAGCCCGAGACCGCCCACGGCGAGCAGCGCGCGCAGCCCCGGCGCGTGGTGCGGCGGGCTCACGGCGGCGAACGGGGCGCTGAGCAGCGCCGCCGCGCCTACCGCGACGGCGCTCGTCACGGTCGGCGGAACGCCCGTGTACTGGTTCTTGACGACGAAGCTCGACAGCGCGTACGACGCCGCCGCGGCGACGACCGCGAGCGCGCCGAGCAGCTCACCCAAGGTCGCGACCGACTCGACCCCGACGAGCAGCGCGACGCCCGCGAACGCGACGATCGCGCCGAGCGCCTCGGCGCGGCCGAGCAGCTCGGACCGGTCGAGCAGCGGCGCGAACAGCGCGACGAACAGCGGCGCCGGCGAGAGCAGCACGGCGGTCAGCCCGGACGGGACCTCGAGCTCGCCGAACGCGATCAGCAGGAACGGCAGCGCGAGCGCGAGCGCGCCGAGCAGCAGCGCCATGCCGGGCCGCCGCAGCGTCGCGCGCAGCGCCCGGCGCGCGCCGGGGCCCTGCAGGCGCACGGCGAGCAGCAGCGCGCAGGCGGCGAGCAGCGTGCGCCCGAAGACGACGAACGCCGGCGAGAAGTCCTCGAGCGCGTACTTGATCAGGAGGTAGGACGCGCCCCAGAGCGCCGCGAGGAACCCGAGCATCCCGGCGTGGCGCGGGGCCACGCGCGTCAGTCCGACGAGGTGGGCGCCGTGCTCGGCTTCTTCGTGTCGCCGGCGGCGCCCTTGCCGTCCTTCGCGGCGTCCTTCGAGCCGGTCGACGTGGCGCCGCCGTCCGCCGCGCCCGCGCCAGACTCGGAGCCGCCCGAGCCGCCGCGCTTGCGCTTGCCGTAATCGGTGTTGTAGAAGCCCGAGCCCTTGAAGTGCACGGCGACCGGGTGGAAGACCCGCTCGACCGGCGCCGAGCAGCGCTCGCAGGTCGCCACGGGATCGTCGGTCATCCGCTGCACGACCTCGAAGACGTGGCCCTTCTTGCAGCGATATTCATAGGTCGGCATGACCCGCTGAGTATAGGAAGGGGCCCCCGCGGAGCCCGGGGGCGCGGGTGCCCGCGCGGCGATCCTGGCTACAGTTGCCAGCCCGATGAGCGCCGCCGACACCGTGACCATGGACAAGATCGTCGCCCTGTGCAAGCGGCGCGGGCTGATCTTCCAGGCCTCCGAGATCTACGGGGGCCTCGCCTCGACCTACGACTACGGCCACTACGGCGTGCTGCTCAAGGGCAACGTCAAGGCCGAGTGGTGGCGCGCGTTGCTGCAGGAGCGCGACGACGTCGTGGCGCTCGACTCGGCGATCCTGCAGCACCCGAAGACGTGGGAGGCCTCGGGCCACCTCGCCGGGTTCACCGATCCGCTCGTGGACTGCCGCACCTGCAAGCTGCGCTTCCGCGCCGACCACATCGGCGACTCGGCCTGCGGGCGCAAGCCCTCCAAGCACCCGGGTGAGTTCGACGAGTGCGACCTCACCGAGGCGCGCGACTTCAACCTCATGTTCGAGACGACGATGGGCCCGGTGAAGGAGGAGGGCGCGACGGTCTACCTGCGCCCCGAGACCGCGCAGGGCATCTTCATCAACTTCAAGAACGTCCTGCAGTTCGCCCGCAAGAAGCCGCCCTTCGGGATCGCGCAGGTGGGCAAGTCGTTCCGCAACGAGATCACGCCGGGCAACTTCATCTTCCGCACGCGCGAGTTCGAGCAGATGGAGATGGAGTTCTTCGTCCCGCCCGCCGAGGCGCCGCAGTGGTTCGAGCACTGGTGCGCGGAGCGCATGCGCTGGTACACCGAGCTCGGGCTGCGCCCGGACCATCTGCGCCTGCGCGCTCACGACGCCGACGAGCTCTCGCACTACTCGTCGGGCACGAGCGACATCGAATACCTGTTCCCGATCGGCTGGTCCGAGCTCGAGGGCATCGCCGACCGCGGCGACTTCGACCTCACGCAGCACGCGCTGCACTCAGGCGACAAGCTCGAGTACGTCGACACGGCGAGCGGCGAGCGCTACGTCCCGCACGTGATCGAGCCGGCCGCCGGCGCGGACCGCGCGACGCTCGCCTTCATCGTCGACGCCTACGACGAGGAGCAGATCGAGGGCGAGCAGCGCACGGTGCTGCGGCTCCACCCGCGCCTGGCGCCCGTCAAGGTCGCCGTGCTGCCGCTCGTGCGCAAGGACGGCCAGCCGGAGCTCGCGCGCGAGGTCTTCGGCGACCTGCGCCGGCGCATGCAGGCCGAGTACGACGAGGGCGGCTCGATCGGCAAGCGCTACCGCCGCCACGACGAGATCG
>DAIOGP010000255.1:0-2433 GCA_036745135.1 Solirubrobacteraceae bacterium | reverse complement strand
CGCGCCCTTGACGCTCGCGTCGAGCGCGTTGAGGCGGTAGAGGGCGAGCGCCTCGGCCGAGCCGAAGCGGCGCCCGGGCGCCGCTTCGGCGCCGTGGTGGCAGAGGATGCAATGGGCGAGCGCGAGCCGCCGCGCGTCGTCGACGCCGGCCTGCGCCATGCGCCCGTCGAGCAGCCGCAGGCCGAGCTCGACGTGGCCGAGCAGCCGGCCCTCGTCGCTCAGCGCGATCTCCGCCCCGTAGGTGAATTCGCGCGTCTTGCCGAGGTCGTGGACGAGCGCCGCCGTGAGCAGCAGGTCTGAGTCGAGGCGCACGTGCAGCTGGCAGACCTCCAGCGCGAGCGTCCCGACGGCGACCGTGTGCTCGAGCAGGCCGCCGAGGTACGCGTGGTGCCCGGCGCGCGTGCACGGCGCGCGGCGCCACTGCGCGCGCAGCTCGGTGTCGGCGAGCAGCGCCTCGAGCAGCCCGCGGTAGGACCGGTCGTGGACCTCGCGCGCGAGGTGCTCGAGGAACCCGTCGAGCTCGTCGAGGTCGCGGTAGGCGACCGGCAGGAACGCGGCGGGGTCCGCCTCGTCCGCGTCCGCCCGCGCGATCGTCCGGACCTCGACCTGCAGCTCGTCGCGGAAGCGCTCGACCCGCCCGCGCACGTGGACGAGGTCGCCGCGCTCGAAGCGCCCGGCGAGCACGTCGGCGTCGCGGAACGCGCGCGCCTGGATCGCGCCCGTGCGATCGCGCAGCTCGAGCGCCAGGTACGGGACGCCCGAGCGCGCGAGCAGGCGGTCCTTGCGGGTGCACGCGAAGACGCCGTCGACCTCGCCGCCCGCGCGCAGCGAGGCGATCGTCGGCGGGTCCGCGGTGGGCGCTCGGGGCTCGGTCGGTGCGGCGAGGCTCACGAGCCCATGATGTACGGTGATCCGGATGCAGCCGTTGATCTGGGAGCGCCGCCCGACCGCGCTTCGCGCCCCGGCCCTCGTGTGCGCGTTCAAGGGCTGGAACGACGCGGGTGACGCTGCCTCGACGGCGCTCAGCCACATCGGCTCGCAGCTCCACGCCGAGCGCTTCGCGACGATCGACCCGGAGGAGTTCTTCGACTTCCGCGCGACGCGGCCGGTCGTGCAGCTGAACGAGGGCGGCACGCGCGAGATCGTCTGGCCGGCGACCGAGGTCTGGGCCGCCCGCGCGCCGCGCGCGCCGCGCGACCTCGTGCTCGTCTCCGGCCACGAGCCGTCGATGCGCTGGCGCACGTACTGCGGCATCGTGCTCGAGCTCGCCGAGGCGCTCGGCGCGCAGCTGGTCGTCACGCTCGGCGCGCTGCTCGCCGACGTGGCGCACTCGCAGCCCGTGTCGATCACCGGCAGCGCCTCGGACGAGGCGCTCGGGGAGCGGCTCGGCCTGCAACGCTCGGGCTACGAGGGGCCGACCGGGATCGTCGGCGTCCTCAACTCCGCCTGCGGCGAGGCGGGGATCCCCACCGCGAGCCTGTGGGCCGCGGTCCCGCACTACGTCGCCGCTTCGCCCAACCCGAAGGCGGCGCTCGCGCTGGTGCGTAGGCTCGAGGGGCTCGTGGGCGTGACGTTCGACGGCGCCGAGCTCGAGGAGGCGACGGTCGACTACGAGCGCCAGGTCGATCGCGCCGTGCAGAGCGATCCCGACGTGCAGTCGTTCGTCGCCGAGCTCGAGCGGGAGGCGCTCGAGGACGGCGACGACGAGGACGTGCCCTCCGGCGACATCATCGCGCGCGAGTTCCAGCGCTTCCTGCGCCAGCGCGGGCCCGACGGCTCGGGCTGAACGGCCCCGCTGCGCGGACCTCAGCGCTCGGCCGCGGGGCAGACGATGCGGAAGTCGCACATCGAGCACGCGGCGTAGGACGGCGTCGGCTCGAAGCCCTGGCCGAGGATCCCCTCGCCGACCTCCAGGACGGTGTCGCGGATCCAGTCGAGCTCGGCGGCCCCGCGGGCGACCGGCACCTTCGCGTCGTCGAGCACGTAGTAGTAGGCCTGCGCGGCGGCGTCGAGCTGCCACGCCTCGCGCGCGCCGATCGCGTAGATCGAGAGCTGCACGTCGTCCTTGAGCTGCGCCGCGGTCTTCGGCCTGCCGGTCTTGTAGTCGATCAGCTCGTAGCCGCCGTCCGGCAGCCGGTCGACGCGATCGACGCGCCCGCGCAGCGTGTGCGGCCCGAGCCGGAAGGTGAACGAGCGCTCGAACCAGACCGGCTGCGCGGGCTCCGTCGCGAAGCGCTCGTGGTAGCGCGTCAGCGACGCGGTCGCCTTGGCGCGCAGCTGGAGCTCCTCGTCGGAGTCCGAGAAGCCGCCGCGGCGCCAGCCGTGCTCGAGCAGCTCGAGCATCTCCGGCAGCGTGCCCGCGCCGCCGCTCTGGTGGTAGCGCTCGAGCACCTGGTGGACGAGGATCCCGAAGCGCTGGTTGAGCGTCGGCTC
>DAIOGP010000254.1:0-2475 GCA_036745135.1 Solirubrobacteraceae bacterium | reverse complement strand
AGGTGCGCAGGATCTTGCGGATCTGCGACACCAGCGAGTCGACGTTGTAGCCGACGCCGCGCTTGCCGAACTTCCCGAAACCGGAGAGGTCACGGCGGATCTGGGTCGAGTTGACGTGCGTGTAGTCGGAGAGCTCCTGCGAGCTGATCGTCTCCTTGCCCATCTTCTTGGCCTGCGTGAGGACCTGGAGATAGCGCGAGAGCCGCGCCGCCACGCCGAGCGACAGGCGCTCGAGCGAGGCCGTGCCGTCGGTGCCATCGGTCCCGTCGGCCCGCTCGGAGGCTGCGAGGTCGCTGAAGGTCATGGGCGCGCAACTCTATCGAGCCACGCGATCAGCTCGGGCTCGGCGACGAACAGCTCGAACGCCTCGTCGCCGTCGATCGTGACGACCGGGATGCGCTCGAGGTAGGCCGCGTGGAGCGCGTCATCGCAGGTGATGTCCCGCTCCTCGAGCGCGAACGGCCGTCGCGCGCGGACACGCTCGATGACGTCGCGGGCGTCGTCGCACAGGTGGCATCCCGGCTTGCCGTAGAGGACGACCGTCGTCACGTGCGTGCAGCGCCGAGCTCGTCCGCGGGGTTCGGCGGGCGCCGCTCGCCGCTCGCGTAGGCGTCGAGCGCCAGGTAGTCGGGGAACGCCAGCGCGGGCCGGAAGCGCGCGGCCGAGGCGATCATCGCCGCGTTGTCGGTGCAGAGCTCGCGCGGGGGCACGCTGACCTCCAGGCCGAGCTCGGCGACCCGGGCCCGGAGCGCCCCGTTGGCCGCCACGCCGCCGCCGATCGCCAGGCGCGTGAGGCCGGTGCGCGCGAGCGCCCGCTCGACGCGGGTCACGAGCGCGGTCACGATCGCCCGCTGGTAGCCGGCCGCGAGGTCGGCCCGGCGACGCTCGGCTTCCGCCTCGCCCAGCTCCCGCACCCGGTAGAGCAGCGAGGTCTTGAGGCCGGCGAACGAGAAGTCGAGGTCGGCCACGCCGGCGCCGATGGGGAACGCGAACGCCTCCGGATCGCCCTGCGCGGCGAGGCGCTCGAGCGCGGGGCCGCCGGGATAGCCGAGGCCGAGCAGGCGCGCGCCCTTGTCGAACGCCTCGCCGGCGGCGTCGTCGAGCGTGCGACCGATGGTCCGCCAGCGACCCGGCGCCTCGACGTGCGCGAGCAGCGTATGGCCGCCGCTCGCGATCAGGCACAGGAACGGCGGCGCGAACGGGCTCGGACCGAGGAGGCTCGCGGCGACGTGGCCGTCGAGGTGGTCAATCGGCGCGAGCGGCAGGCGACGCGGGGCGGCCAGCGCCTTGGCGGCGCTCAGCCCCACGAGCAGCGCGCCGATGAGGCCCGGACCCTGCGTGACCGCGATCAGCTCGACGTCGTCGAGCGCGGCTCCGCCCTCGAGCAGCGCCGCGTCGATCACGGCGTTCGTGAGCTCGAGGTGGTGGCGCGAGGCGATCTCCGGCACGACGCCGCCGAAGCGGGCGTGGAGCTCTCCCTGCGACGAGATCGAGTTGGCCCGAATCTCGCCCGCGCGCGTCACCAGCGCGGCGCACGTGTCGTCGCAGCTCGTCTCGATGCCGAGGATCACGCGCTGCGCACGGGCGAGGCGTTCGGCACGTCCTCGAGCGAGCCGTTCAGCGTCGCGCGGGTGCGCCACATGATCAGGGCGTCCTCGCCGTTGTCCTGGTAGTAGCGGCGGCGGACGCCGGCGGAGCGGAAGCCATGGCGCTCGTAGAGCTCGATCGCGCCGCGGTTGGATCGGCGCACCTCGAGCGTGAACTGGGCACGGTCGTCGTCGCCCACCTGCTGGAACAGCTCGCGCAGCAGCTGGGTCGCGATCCCCTGGCGCCGCGCATCGAGATCCACGGCGACGTTCATGATGTGCCAGACGGTGTCGTAGCGCGCGCACACGAGGAACCCGGCGAGCTCGTCGCCGCGCCGCGCGGCGAGACAGACGCCCGACGGCTTCGACAGCTCGAGCACGAACATCGCGAGCGACCACGGCGTCGCGTAGGCGCGGCGCTCGATCGCCATCACCTGCGGCAGGTCCGGGTACGAGAGGCGCTGGATGTCGAGTTCGACGGTGCTCATTCGGCGCTCGCCTGTTGGGTCAGCTCCGCATCGGGACGGCGGACGTAATCGGGCAGCAAGGCGTCGCGGTCGACGGGCGGCGCGCCGAGCGCGAGCCGACAGACGTGCCGTGCCTCGATCCGGTGCATCGGCGAGGCGTCTGCCGGGACCGTGGCGCCGACCTGCTCGATCTGCACGCGGAACTCTAGCGCCCCGTCCCCGACTGCCAGCGCACCGGGGCCGAGCGCCGCGACCGCCCGCGCGAGTGCGTCCGGGGCGAGCGCGGCCGGCGCGAGCGACCGGGTGCCGGCCGCGTCCCAGGCGGCCGCGAACACCTCGCCGCGGCGGGCGTCCAGCACCGCGATCGTCACGGGCGCGCCGGCGGGCTCGGCCCCGAGCGCGAGCGCGCGCAGCGTCGAGAC
>DAIOGP010000253.1:0-2477 GCA_036745135.1 Solirubrobacteraceae bacterium | reverse complement strand
GGATGCGGTCGAGCTCGAGCTCGTCCGCGATCGCGGCCGCGTGCAGCGGGCCGGCACCGCCGAACGCGAGCAGCGCGAAGCCGCGTGGGTCGATGCCGCGCTCGACGGTCATCACGCGCAGGGCCCGAACCATCTCGGCGTTGGCGACGCGGACGATCCCCGCGGCGCACTCCTCGAGCGCGAGGCCGACCTCCCGCGCCAGGCGGCCGACCGCCTGCTCGGCGGCGCGGCGGTCGAGGCGCACGCCGCCGGCCAGCTCTGCGTCGGCGGCCAGGTAGCCGAGCAGGAGGTTCGCGTCCGTGACCGTCGGCTCCTCGCCGCCGCGGCCGTAGCACGCGGGCCCCGGTTCGGCGCCCGCCGAGCGGGGACCGACGCGCAGCGCCCCACCCGGATCGCACCAGGCGATCGACCCGCCGCCGGCGCCGACGGTGTGGACGTCGACCATCGGGAGCGCGAGCGGTCGGCCGGCGACCGACCGCTCGGCCGTCGTCGCGACCGCGCCGCCCGTGATCACGCAGACGTCGCACGACGTGCCGCCCATGTCGAAGCACAGCGCGTCCGCCGCGCCGGCTCGCGCGGCCGTCAGCGCCGCCGCGGTCGCGCCGCCGGCCGGTCCGGAGAGCACCGTCCACGCCGCGTGCGCGGCGGCGCTTCCGAGGTCGGCGAGCCCGCCGCTTGACTGCATGACCGCCGGCTCGGGGAGGCCGGCCTCCTCGGCACGCGCCGCGAGCCCGCGCAGGTAGCGGCCGACGAGCGGCGAGAGCGCCGCGTCGATCACGGTCGTGGAGGTGCGCTCGTACTCGCGGAACGTGCCGACGACGGCGTGCGAGAGCGACACGTGCACGCCGGGCAGCCGCTCGCCGAGGAGCTCGCCGAGCGCGTCTTCGTGGCGCGGATCGTGGTAGGCGTGGAGCAGCGTGACCGCCACCGCCTCCGGCTCGACCGCGGCGATCCGCTCGACGAGCGCGCGGGCGGCGCGCGGCTCGAGCGTGCGCAGGACGCCGTGCGGCCCGATGCGCTCGGGAGCGCCGAAGCGCAGCTCGGACGGGACGAGCGGGACGGGGTGGGCGGCGCACAGGCGGTACAGGTCGGCGCGCGCCTGGCGGCCGAGCTCGATTACGTCGGTGAACCCCTCCGTCGCGACGAGCGCGGTGCGCGCGTGGCGGCCCTCGAGCAGTGCGTTCGTCGCGACGGTCATCCCGTGCGCGAACGCGGTCACGTCAGTGGCCGGACGTCCGGCCCGCGCGAGCGCCGCGGCGATCGCGCGCATCGCGCCGAGCGACTGGTCCTCGGGCGTGGTCGGGGCCTTGGCCGCGAGCACGCGTCCGTCGATGGCCAGCGCCGCGTCGGTGAACGTTCCGCCGACGTCGACCCCGAGCAGCATGGCCGGGCACGCTACCCGAGGGGCCGCGCGCCGAGCCCGGACGCGTTCCCGCGCCCGGCGGCTACGCCGCGACGGGCAGGCGGTCCAGCTCCTCGGTCTCCGCGAGGTGCTGGTGCGAGGGGCAGTAGCCGTTGCGGGCGAGCGGCACGCGCTGGCACGGCGTGCCTCTGCGCGTCGTCGCCCGGCACTGGAGCGGATTGCCCAGCAGGTCGACGCCACGCAGCGCCTGCTCCTCGAAGTAGTCGCGCGCCGCCGCGATGTGCCACTCGATGACCCGGTAGACGCGCTCCTGCGCGGCGATCGGGAAGTAGATCCGAACGTCGTTGAAGAGCGTCCGCGCCGGGCGCGCGAAGTAGCGCGAGTCCGTCGCGAGGCGCTCGATCACGCATTCACAGGCGTGTACCACCTGCCTGTGGTTCGAGCTCACGTCGCAGCACGCGCCCGGCTCGCCCGCGGTGATGTCCGCGGCAACTGCCCTGTAGATCGACCTGCTGAATCGATACATGCTCCCCTGCCTACGCGATGAAGGGTTTTCCTCCGGCCGGCAGTATCTGACGGCCGCATAAAGGGGAAACGCGTGGCGTGTTAATTCCGGGTTAAGGCGCGCCATTCGCGCGCGCCTACCACCAGCGCTCGAGCGCGGGCTCGGCGCCGGGTCGCACGACCGCGTGCTGCAGGTCGAGCGCGGGATCGAGCTCCGGGAAGTCGAGCCGCCGGTGGGTCCCGCGGCTCTCCCGGCGCGCCAGCGCGCTGACCGCGACGAGTCGCGCGAGGGGGTGCGCATCACCGCTGAGCTCGCGCAGGCCGGCGGCCGTGCGCTCGATCCCGGCGAGGCGCCACATCGCGGCGCGCGTCGCGGCCGTGACCTCGGGCAGCCGGTCGGTCGGTCGCGGCGAATCGGGCACGACGAGCGGGGGCTCCTCGAGCGCGGCGAGCGCGGCGCGACGGCCGTAGACGAAGCACTCGCTGAGGGAGTTGGAGGCGAGCCGGTTCGCGCCGTGCAGTCCGGTGCAGGCGCACTCGCCGACGGCGTACAATCCGGGCACGCTCGAGCGGCCGAGCAGGTCGGTGGCGATCCCGCCCATCATGTAGT
>DAIOGP010000252.1:0-2481 GCA_036745135.1 Solirubrobacteraceae bacterium | reverse complement strand
AGTCGTGCGTCGAGCAGATGAACAGGTGCTCGATGTAGTCGCCGTCCTTCATGTCCATGCCGGTCACGCCCACGCCGCCCCGGTGCTGCATCCGGTACGTCGCGAGCGGCAGCGACTTGATGTAGCCGCTCTTCGTGATCGCGATGACCATCTGCTGGTCGGCGATCAGGTCCTCGATGTCGAGCTCGTTCTCCGACGCCGTGATCTCGGTGCGACGCTCGTCGCCGTAGCGGTCGGAGATCTCCTGCAGCTCCTCCTTGATCAGCGAGAGCACGCGGGCCTCGTCGCCGAGCAGGTCGCGCAGCCACGCGATTCGCTCGAGCACGTCCGCGTGCTCCTGCTTGATCTTGTCGGCCTCGAGCGCGGTCAGCCGGCGCAGCGTCAGCTCGAGGATCGCTACCGCCTGGCGCTCGGTCAGGTCGAACTTCTCGACGAGCCCGTTGCGGGCGCTCTCGGCGTCGGCCGATCCGCGGATCAGCGCGATCACGGCGTCGAGGTGGTCGAGCGCGACGAGGAGGCCCTGCAGGATGTGGGCGCGCGCCGCCTTCTCGGCCAGCTCGTGCTTGGCCCGGCGCACGACGACCTCGCGCTGGTGCGTGACGTAGGCGTGGATCACCTCGCGCAGCGAGAGCGTGCGCGGCACGTTGTCGACGAGCGCGACCATGTTCACGCCGAACGTGCTCTGCATCGGCGTGTGCTTGTAGAGCTTGTTGAGCACGACCTTGGGGATCGCGTCGCGCTTGAGCTCGATCACGAGGCGCATGCCGTTGCGGTCGGTCTCGTCGCGCAGGTCGGAGATCTCGGGGATCTTCTTGTCGAGGACGAGGTCGCGGATCTTCTCGATCAGGCCTCCTTCGCCGCCCTTCTTGACCATGTAGGGCAGCTCGGTGACGATGATCGCCTCCTTGCCGTGGGTCAGCGGCTCGGTGTGCGCGCGAGCGCGCACACGTACGCGCCCGCGACCGCTCGCGTAGGCGTCCTTGATCCCCGAGAGGCCGAGGATCGTGCCGCCGGTCGGGAAGTCCGGGCCCTTCATGTGCTGCATCAGCCCGACGACGTCGATGTCGGGGTCGTCGATGTAGGCGACGACTGCCGCGATGGTCTCGCGCAGGTTGTGCGGCGGGATGTTCGTCGCCATGCCGACGGCGATGCCCGACGAGCCGTTGACGAGCAGGTTCGGGAAGCGCGCGGGGAGCACGACCGGCTGCTGGCGCGATCCGTCGTAGTTGGGCACGAAGTCGACCGTGTCGGCGCTGAGGTCGCGCAGCATCTCGGTCGCGATCCGTGCCAGGCGCGCCTCCGTGTAGCGCATCGCCGCCGCCGGGTCGTCGTCGACGGAGCCGAAGTTGCCCTGTCCGTCGACGAGCGGGTAGCGCATGGAGAAGTCCTGCGCCATGCGCACGAGCGTGTCGTAGATCGCGGTGTCGCCGTGCGGGTGATAGTTGCCCATCACCTCGCCGACGATCTTGGCGCACTTCGAGTAGCTGCGGTTCGGCTGCAGCCCGAGCTCGTTCATCGCGTAGAGCACGCGTCGGTGGACCGGCTTCAGGCCGTCGCGCACGTCGGGCAGCGCGCGCCCGACGATGACCGACATGGCGTAGTCGAGATACGACGAGCGCATCTCCTCCTCGAGCCCGCGGGGCTCGACGTTGCCGCCGGTGAGCTGCTCGGCGCTAGACATCGAGGTTCGCCACTAGGCGCGCGTTGTCCTCGATGAACTGGCGCCGCGGCTCGACCTTGTCGCCCATCAGCATCGAGAAGATGCGATCGGCTGCGGCGGCGTCGTCCATCGTCACCTGCGCGAGCGTGCGCGAGGCCGGGTCCATCGTCGTCTCGCGCAGCTGGTCGGCGTTCATCTCGCCCAGGCCCTTGAAGCGCTGCAGCTTCGCGCCGCGGCCGGCGACCTCGAGCACGACGCGCCGCAGCTCCTCGAACGAGCGCGCCTCCTCCTGGTGCTCGCCCAGGCGCACCTCGAACGGGGGCGTGCCGGCGACCTCCACGAGCTCGGCGTGCACGCGCGCGAAGTGACGGAACTCCTGCGTCTCGAACAGCGTGCGCGCGAGCCGGTGCGTGACCGCGAGCCCGGTCTTGCGCTCGACCGAGCGCACCGTGACGAGCCCGTTCTCCTCGCCCATGAGCTCCGTCTCGTAGGCCTCGCCGTCTGCGTCGTCGCGCTTGACAAGCTTGATCAGGCCGGCCGCGTCCCCGATCCCCTCGTCGAGGACGTGGGACTCCTCGAGGAACGTGATCGTGTCCTGCCCGTAGCTCGCGCGCAGGGCCATCGACCAGCCCTCGTACTGCTTGAGCAGCCGCCGGTACTTCAGCCACCGCGGCTCGGTCACCTTGAACTGGGTGTTGTGGCGGTCGAAGATCGTGAGCTTGTCCCACTTGTCGCCGAGCAGGATCGCCTCGAGCTCCGACTCCTTCTCGATGTAGCGCTCCTGGCTGCCCTGCTTGAGGCGGTAGAGCGGCGGCTTGGCG
>DAIOGP010000251.1:0-2484 GCA_036745135.1 Solirubrobacteraceae bacterium | reverse complement strand
CCAGACTCCACGTGCCCGTGCTCGTACACGTGCTCGTGCTCGTACACGTGCTCGTGCTCGTGCTCGTGCCCGTGCTCGTACACGTGCTCGTGCTCGTGCACGTGCTCCGATCTCATCAGCGGCACATCTTCGTCAGCATCTCGACCATCCTGACCACGAGCTGCTTTGCATGCGCGAGCTCGGCTTCAGGTAGGACCTCAAGCAGCCGCACCACATCAAGAATCGCGCCACACTCCATCGATTCGCCGCGCGCCACCGCGTAGCAATGCGCTCGCTCTGCAGCGCTCGTCTTGCCCGCGCCCTCACCGACGTTGAGCGGTACTGACATCGCGGCGCGGCGCCACTGATCGGCCAACGCCGAGTAGCCGCGTGGGAGTCGCGGGAGCCACTTGAACACGAGGGAGAGGTGTTCGATCGCGCACTTGTAAACGTCAAGTTTCTCGTAGTCCAGCATGACGAGGTTATCGGCTGCCGGCGAGCACAGTTGCGTGCTCTTCGAGCACGGGCACGAGCACGAGCACATGTACGTGTACGAGCACGAGTACGAGCACGTGTACAGCCGAGCGAAGCTGCGGTGGCCCCATTCCTCGTAGACGTCCACGTCCGCGACAATGGCTCGTGTTCTTTGATCCAGGCTCCACGCGACCCTGGTTAGATCTTTGGCCCAATGAGAACCGCTGCGATGCGCTCCTGGACGCCTCGAAGCGCATCGTCGGCGTTGCCGAAGACGACGACGGCGAGCGAGTCCGGGCCGCGGCGGACGATCGACACCGTGCCGGCGGGGGTCTTGACGCGCAGGTCGTTCCACGTCGCCGGCGGCGGTTTGCCCGGGGCGAGGAACTGGTTGTCGACCATCACCACCATGCCGATCCCGGCGAGCTTGGCGGCGATCTCGGAGATCGACGGTGGGACGACCGCGACGACACGCTCGAGGCCCATGCGGCAGGCTACCACACGGGCTATCCTCGCCGCGTGCCGACCCCCGCCAACACCGATCTCCGCAACGAGGCCCAGGCCATCATGCGCGTCGCCGGCAGCGAGCTCGAGGCCTACCACATGCTCGAGCGGCAGCTGTCGGTGCTGGTGCTGCGCACCCAGGTGCTGCTGTCGCTGTCGGGGATCGTCATCACCGTCACCGGCTTCTCGGGGCGCGCCATCGCCGAGACCTCGATGCTGGCGCGCGTGTGCATCTCGGTCGGGATCGGCGTGGTGCTCGCCGCCGCGGCGACGGCGATCGCCGGCGTGCTGCGGCTGCGCTGGCTCTCCGAGTCGCTCGGCCCCGATCCGCTCGAGAACATCCTCGCCGGCCTGGCCGTCCGCAACTCCAAGGCGCGCTTCCTCAACGCGTCGCTGCTGCTGTTCGTGATCGGCTTCACCTTCTATGTCGTCGCCATCATTCAACTTCTCGCCGCGGTCCGCGGCCCTGGACTTTGAGCGGTTCGCCGCTACTCTAAGCGGCCATGCCCGAGCTCCTCGAACCCAGTCTGACCCCGCGCCGCGCGATCCTCGTCGCCGTGCAGCTGCAAGGCGTGAGCGACGAGGAGCAGGCGGAGTCGCTCGCCGAGCTCGGGCGCCTCGCCAAGACCCTCGGCGTCCAGGTCGTCGCCCCGCCGGTCACCCAGCGGCGCGACGCGCTCGACCCCGGCGCGGTGCTCGGCACCGGCAAACGTGAGGAGCTGACCCGCGTCGTCGACGGCGGCGAGATCGATCTCATCCTCGTCGATCACGAGCTCTCGCCGTCGCAGGCGCGCAACCTCGAGAAGGAGACCGGCGCCGACGTCCTCGATCGCACCGCGGTGATCCTCGAGATCTTCCGCCGCCACGCGCGCTCGCGCGCCGCCAAGGCGCAGGTCGAGATGGTGCGGCTCAAGTACCTCGCGCCGCGGCTGCGCGAGCAGGGCAAGGCGCGCGGCGGCGACAAGCAGCGCGGCGGCGGCGGGGTCAGCCGCACCGCCGGCGAGTCGGCCCTCGAGCTCGACCGCCGCAAGATCCGCGACCGCATCTCCGAGCTCGCCGAGGAGCTCGAGGCCATCGACGTGGAGCGCAAGACGCAGCGCGCGCGCCGCCAGGACGTCGCGCGCGCCGCCCTCGTCGGCTACACCAACGCCGGCAAGTCGACGCTGATGCGCGCCCTCACCGGCAGCGAGGTCTATGTCGCCGACAAGCTGTTCGCGACCCTCGACACCACGGTGCGCGCCCTCGACCCGCCGACGCGGCCGCGCATCCTGCTCTCGGACACCGTCGGCTTCATCAAGAAGCTGCCGCACGATCTCGTGGCCTCGTTCAAGAGCACGCTCGACGAGGCGCTCGAGGCGGCGCTGCTGCTGCAGGTCGTCGACGCCTCGGACCCCGGCCACGAGCGGCAGCTCGCGGTCACCGAGGAGGTGCTGCGCGAGATCGGCGCCGGCGAGGTGCCGCGCCTGCTGGTGTTCAACAAGCTCGACCGCGTGGCCGACGAGAGCGCGGCGCGCGCCGCGATCGCCG
>DAIOGP010000250.1:0-2485 GCA_036745135.1 Solirubrobacteraceae bacterium | reverse complement strand
GCGCCTGCTGGCGCTCGTCGCCGAGGACGCGACGGCCCCCACGGCCGTTCGGGACCCCGCCGCCGCGGTCGACGTGCACGTGGCCGACTCGCTGGCGGCACTGGAGCTGCCCGTCGTGCGCGCCGCCCGCGAGATCGTCGACGTCGGCGCGGGCGCGGGGTTCCCCGGCCTGCCGCTGGCGATTGCGCTCGCGGGCGCCGAGGTCGTCCTGCTCGAGAGCGCCGCCCGGAAATGCGCCTGGTTGGCGCGCGCGATCGAGGCCGCCGGCGTCGTCAACGCTCGCGTCGTCAACGCCCGCGCGGAGGCGTGGCCCGAGGGGATCGGTGGCGCCGACCTCGTGACCGCGCGGGCGGTGGCGCCGCTGCCGGTGCTGCTCGAGTATGCGGCCCCGCTGCTCGCCCGCGGCGGGGCGTTCGTCGCCTGGAAGGGAACGCGCGACGCAGTGGAGGAGGCGGCCGCCGCGCGCGCGGCGGAGCTGCTCGGCCTGGAGGTCCGGGAGGTCGTGCGTTCTCGGCCGTGGGACGCCGCCCGGGACCACCATCTCTACCTCTACGTGAAGGTTGGTTCAACGCCGAACAAATACCCGCGGCGCCCGGGGATGGCGATGAAACGCCCGCTTGGAGCGAACTAGGAACCTCGACTTCAGGTCGAGTGAAGGACTCGACGGTTCGGCGGCGAAGTCATGTGCAGGGCAGCGTCCAGTTCCGACCGCGGGTCGCGCTACCGTCGGGTCACGATGGGCACCATCTACGCGATCGCCAACCAGAAGGGCGGGGTCGGCAAGACGACGACCGCGGTGAACGTCGCGGCCTGCGTGGCTGAGGCCGGCTACTGCACCCTGCTGGCTGATCTCGACCCGCAGTGCAACGCGACCGTCGCGCTCGGCCTCGACAAGGACCTCTCCCCGAGCTCCTACGACGTGCTCGCCGGCGCGACCACCCTGGGCGCCGCGGCACGTCCATCAGGCGTCGAGCGACTCGACGTCGTTCCGTCGAGTCCTGATCTCGCGGGCGCGAACATGGAGCTGCCGCGGCTGCCCGGCTCGGAGACGCGCCTGCGCGACGCCCTCGGCGACGTGCGCGAGCGCTACGCGTTCACGATCCTCGACTGCCCGCCCTCGCTGGGCCCGCTCTCCGTCAACGCCCTCGTCGCCGCCGACCGCGTGATCGTCCCGGTGCAGACCGAGTACTTCGCGCTCGAGGGCCTCGCCGGGCTGCTCGACACCCTCGCCCTGATCCAGCGCGAGCTGAACCCGCGCCTGACGATCGCCGGCATGCTGCTGACGATGCACGACGCGCGCACCCGGCTCGCGCAGGACGTCGAGCGCGACGTCCGCACCCACTTCCCCGAGCTCGTCTTCGACACGGTGATTCCGCGCAACGTGCGGCTCGGCGAGGCGCCGAGCTTCGGCCGGCCCGTGATCCACCACGACCCGCACTGCGCCGGGTCCGACGCGTACTTCGAGCTGGCCAAGGAGGTCGCGGCCCGTGGCTGACCAGAGCCGGGGCATGGGTCGCGGGCTTGCCGCGATCCTGTCGTCCCAACCGGTCGAGCCCGGCGAGGAGCTGCGCGAGCTCCCGCTCGACCAGATCTCGCCGAACCCGAAGCAGCCGCGCACCGCCTTCGACGAGCAGGCGCTTCTCGGCCTCGCCGATTCGCTGCGCGCCCGCGGCGTGCTGCAGCCGGTGCTCGTGCGCCCCGCGGCCGGGGGTCGCTTCGAGCTGATCGCCGGCGAGCGGCGCTGGCGCGCGGCGCGCATCGCGGGGCTCGAGACGGTCCCGGCGCTCGTGCGCCCGCACGACGACGCCGCGTCGCTCGAGGTCGCCCTGATCGAGAACATGGCCCGCGAGGACCTCAACCCGGTCGAGGAGGCGCGCGCCTGCGCGGCGCTCGTCGAGGAGCTCGGGTTGACGCGCGAGGCCGTCGGCCAGCGCGTCGGCCGCAGCCGCGTCGCCGTGTCGAACCTGATCCGGCTGCTCGACCTCCCCGACGACGCGCTCGCGCTGATCGAGGCGGACGCGCTGAGCGAGGGTCACGGTCGCGCGCTGCTGCTCAACCCCGACCACGCCGAGCGCGCGCGGCTCGCGCGCGAGGCGGCCGCACACGGCTGGTCCGTGCGCGAGGTCGAGCGCCGCGCCCGCCCGGCCGACAAGGCCGCGGTCCGCCAGCCACGCGGCGCGCGCGTGACGCTGCACCCCGATCACGAGCAGGCGCTCGCCGAGGTCGCGGACGCGCTCGGCGCGACGCTCGGCCGCGACGTCCGCGTCCGCCCGAGCGGCGCCGGCTGCCGCGTCGAGCTCGAGTTCGCGACCGTCGCGGAGGCCAAGGCGTTCGCCGCTCGGCTGGCCACGCGGTCGGCCGCCTGAGGCCGGTCCGAGGCTGCCGCACGCTCGCTACAATCGCCGCTCCCCGGGCGATTAGCTCAGTCGGTTAGAGCGCTTCTCTGATAAGGAAGAGGTCCCTGGTTCGAATCCAGGATCGCCCA
>DAIOGP010000249.1:0-2500 GCA_036745135.1 Solirubrobacteraceae bacterium | reverse complement strand
CCGCGCGCCGCCGGCGCCGGGATCCAGCGGTCGCCGTCGCGCGACCAGACCGCTTCGCCTGCTGGGGCCTGCATGCAGCTGACCCTAGATGGTCGATTCCTCGTGCGTGCACCGGCGGCTGCCGGCACATGAATCCGGAATCGACCGGCTAGCTTCCGGCCTGCTCGTCGGCGGCCGAGGGCTCAGCCGGCCGCGCCCGCGGCGCGCTCCAGCCGCTGCGCCAGCGCGTTCATCCCGAGCGCCCGCGCCGCGGCGGCCCCGCCCGCGCGGTCGGTAGCGCGGTCGGGTGGTCGCTCGACGTCGACGTGCCGCAACGTCGCGACGTCCTTGAAGGTCAGCAGCAGCTCGCGCTGCTCGGCCAGGGCGCGCGCGGCGACCGCCCGCTCGCGCAGCGCGCCGTCGAGCACCGCCTCGAGCGAGCCGTGGCGGCGGAGGAGGTCGGCGGCGGACTTCGCGCCGATGCCCTTCGCGCCCGGCAGCCCATCGGACGGGTCGCCGCGCAGCGCGATGAAGTCGGGCACCAGCGCCGGCGGGATCCCGTAGCGGCGCTCCACCTCCGCCGGGTCGATCTCGTCGGGGCCGGTCTTCGCGTTGCCGCCGAGCAGCACGTGCACGCCCGGCGACACCGCCTGGAACATGTCGCGGTCCCCGGTGACGATCAGCGCCAGCCCGCCGCTCGCCGCCTCGACGGTCGCGTAGCTCCCGAGCAGGTCGTCGGCCTCGAGCGCGTCGCTCTGGGCGACGTACCAGCCGAGCGCCGCGCAGAGCTCGGGCGCCCGCTCCCACTGGGTCGCCAGCTCCGGCGGCATCGGCGGGCGGTGGGCGTGGTAGGGCGGGTAGCGCTCGCCCCGGTAGCGCGCCGTCTCGAGGCCGAAGCACGCCACGACGGCGCGCGGCGAGCGCTCCTCGACCGCGCGCAGCAGGGCGTTGGTCATTCCCAGCAGCGCGTTGACGGGCGCGCCGTCGGCGCCACGGATCGAGGTGGGCAGCGCGAAGAAGCCGCGGTAGAGCAGCCACGGCGTGTCGGCGAGCAGCAGCGGTGCCGGCATGCCGCGCAGCCTAGTCTTGCGCGGTCATGGTCCACCCGCCCGACGAGCCCGTACCCGACGCGATGGCCCCCACCGCCGAGACCACGAGCGATCTGCCGACCGGCCGCGTCGCCCGCACGGCCCGCTTCGGGGGGCTCGTCGCGGGCCAGGGTCTGCGCTGGGCGGGGACACGCGTCGCGAACGCTGCGCGCAGCGACGAGCGCGCGCGCCAGGCGACCGACGACCGCACGCTCGCGCTCGCGCAGGAGATCGTCGCGCAGCTCGGCCAGATGAAGGGCGCCGCGATGAAGCTCGGCCAGGTCCTGTCGACCGTCGACTTCGTCGGGATCCCCGAGGGGGAGCGCGAGGGCTTCAAGCGCACGCTCGCGTCGCTGCGCGACGACGCGCCGCCGGTGCCGTTCGCGAAGCTCGAGCGGCTGATCGCGCAGGAGCTCGGCATGTCGGTCGGCAAGGCATTCGCGAGCTTCGACGAGCGCGCCTTCGCGGCGGCGTCGATCGGCCAGGTGCACCGCGCCGTCACGCACGACGGAGCGGAGGTCGTCGTCAAGGTCCAGTACCCGGGCGTGGCCGAGGCGGTCGAGACCGACCTGCGCAACATGAACGTGCTGCTCCCGCTCGTGAAGCGGCTCGCGCCGGGCCTCGACACCAAGGCGCTCGCCGGCGAGCTGCGCGAGCGCATCTCCGAGGAGCTCGACTACGAGCTCGAGGCGCAGAACCAGCGGGCCGTCGAGCGCGCGTTCCGCGGCCACCCGCTCGCCTTCGTCCCGCGCGTGGACACGTCGCTGTCGACCCGCCGCGTGCTCGTGTCCGAGTACGTCGAGGGCCTCGGCTTCGAGGACGTCAAGCGCCTCGACGAGGCCGCGCGCGACCGTTTCGGCGAGATCGTCTTCCGCTTCTTCTTCGGCCTGCTCGAGCACACCGGGCGCTGCTCCGGCGATCCGCATCCCGGCAACTACATCCTGCGGCCTGACGGTCGCGTGTGCTTCCTCGACTTCGGGCTGATGCGAACGATCCCGTCCGCGTACCTGATGGGCGAGCGGGCGCTCGCGCGCGCCGTCGTCGCCGGCGACGCGGAGGCGGTGCACGACGGGCTCGCGCAGCTCGGCTACCTGCCCGACCCCGGCGGGTTCGTCCCCGACGACGTGCTCGCGCAGCTCGCGACGGCGGGCGAGTGGTACTTCACGCCCGGCTTCAAGCGCCTGTCACCCGAGTACGTGCTCGAGGCGATCGAGGTCGGGGGCTCGCCGCGCTCGCCGTGGTTCGAGCAGATGCGCCGCCAGACGATCCCGCCCCAGGCGCTCCTGATCCGCCGCATGGAGGGGCTCATCTTCAGCGTGCTCGGCGAGCTGCGCGCGGGCGCCGACTGGTCCGCGCTGGCGGCCGAGTACTTCGCCGACGCGCCGCCCTCGACGCCGCTCGGCGAGCAGGACGAGGCCTTCTGGCGCGAGCGC
>DAIOGP010000248.1:0-2511 GCA_036745135.1 Solirubrobacteraceae bacterium | reverse complement strand
GCGGACGTCGACCTGGCCGGGATCGACCCCCGGGGCACGGGCGGCGCACCCGGCGACAAGGCCGAGACGCGCATGGCCTGCGCCGCGCTGCGGGCCGAGCTCGACGAGCTCCAGGCCAAGCTCATGGCCGAGCAGCGCCGGTCGCTGCTCGTCGTGCTGCAGGCGCTCGACGCCGGCGGCAAGGACGGCACCATCCGCTCGGTGTTCGAGGGCGTCAACCCGCAGGGGTGCCGCGTGACGGGCTTCAAGGTCCCCAGCGACGAGGAGCGCGCGCACGACTTCCTCTGGCGGATCCACCGCGAGCTGCCGGCGCGCGGCGAGATCGGCATCTTCAACCGCTCCCACTACGAGGACGTGCTCGTCGTGCGCGTGCACGAGCTCGTCCCGGAAGACGTGTGGCGGGAGCGCTACCGGACGATCGTCGACTTCGAGCGCGGGCTCCACGCCGACGGCACGCGCATCGTGAAGCTGTTCCTGCACATCTCCGCGGACGAGCAGCGCCAGCGGCTGCAGGAGCGGCTCGACGATCCCCGCAAGCGCTGGAAGTTCCGCCGTGGGGACCTCGACGAGCGCAAGCTGTGGGACGACTACCAGGCGGCCTACCGCGACGCGCTCGCGCGCACCAGCACGGAGCACGCCCCCTGGTACGCGATCCCGGCGGACCGCAACTGGTACCGCGACTGGGCGGTGCTGACCGTGCTCGTCGAGGCGCTGCGGGAGCTGGACCCGCGCTACCCCGAGCCGAGCGAGGACCTCACCGGCGTCGTCGTCGAGTAGGACGAGGGGGCCGGGGCCCGGTCAGGCGCGCAGCCGCACCCGGCGCGCCGGCAGCCGCGCCCGGTTGCCGGCGAGGTCGCTCACCGTGGCGCTCACGGTCACGAGGACGCCGCGCGCATGCGCGAGCGCCCGTCGTGCGCGTCGCGTCGGCCGCACGCGAACCGTCGTGCTCCCGGCGCCGGTCACCCGCGCGGCGCCGTGGGCGACGGCGAACGGGCGGGCGCGTGCGAGCCCGAGCCGACGCCCCGCGCGGGCGCCGATCGACAGATCGACCGCGACGACGCAGCTCTCCGAGCAGCGCGCCGCGATGCGCATGCCCCGGCGCAGCAGCGTCGACAGGCGGCGGTCGAGCACGCGCAGGCGCGCCCGCGGCGGCCGGCGATCGCGCTGCGTCGCGGCGGCGAGGACCCTGGCCTCGGCGCTCGTGGCCTCGCCGGTGCCGGTCAGGTCCGAGGCGCTGACGCGACACGCGAGCCGATGGCCGGCGGCGTTCGCGGTCGGGACGTACGTCGGCCCGTCACCGACGCGCCGGCCGTCGAGCAGCCACGAGTAGCGGAACGAGATCGGGCCCCTGCCGGTCCAGCTGCCGCTGCTGCAGCGCACCGTGCTCGCGGGTCGCGGACGCCCCGACATCGTGGGCGGGACGGCGTTGAGCGGCGACGCGCGGAAGCCCGCGTAGCCGCGGCGCGCGAACTCGCGCGGCCCGGCGCTCGTCAGCGTCACGCCGACCGCGCTGAACTCGCCCCCGAGGGAGACCGCGTCGCCCGCCGCCACGAGGGCCAGGACGGTCGCGTTCGGGTTGGGGGCGAAGCCCGCCAGCGCGCCGGTTCCGAGGTCGAAGGCCGCGAGGTGATGGCGCACGCTCCCACCGACCTTCGTGAAGGACCCACCGGCGTAGAGCCGCCCGCTCGAGATCGCCAGCGCCCGCACGTCGTCATCGGGCTCCGGGCTCCAGCCGGTGGCGCTCGCGGTCGCCGTGTCGAGCGCGGCGAGACGGTGGCGCGGCTGACGGCCGAGCTCGTCGAAGCGGCCGCCGACGTAGAGCGTCGCACCTTCGAGCGCGAGCGCCCTGACCCGGGGCGGCGACGGGGCCGTCGTCGACTGCGCGCCCGCATCGAACGCGGTCGGCGCGCCGCTCGCGGCATCGACGGCGGCGAGCGCAGCCCGGGGCTGGCCGGCGACCGTCGCGAAGCTGCCACCGAGGTAGACGAGCGGGCCGGCCGGGGCAAGCGCGCCAACGGCCGCGTCGGGGCGGGGATCGAACCCGGTGAGCGCGCCGCCCGGCAGCGAGAGCGAGGCCGCGTAGCTCCGCGCGCCGCCGCCGATCGAGGTGAACGCGCCACCCAGGTAGAGCGTCGACCCCGCGTGCGCGAGCGCGGTGACGGTGCCGTTCGCGCCCGGATCGAACGACGTCGGCGCGTCGGCGTCGAGCCCCAGCGCGGCGACGTGGCTGCGCGCCAGCCCGCCAACGTGCGTGAAGTCGCCGCCCGCGTACAGCGTCCCGTCGACGAGCTCGAGCGCGCGCACGGCGCCGTCGGCGCCGGGGTTCCACGGCGTCGGCAGGCCGGTGGCGAGGTCGAGCGCCGCGAGGTGGTCGCGGCGCAGCGTCCCGGCCTGGCTGAACTGGCCGCCGACGAACACCGCGGGGCCGGTGGGCACGATCACGTCGACGCGCCCGTTGGCGCCCGGGTCCCACGCGGTCGTCGCACCGTCGGCGAGCCGCACCTCGCCGAT
>DAIOGP010000247.1:0-2528 GCA_036745135.1 Solirubrobacteraceae bacterium | reverse complement strand
GCCGGCGCCAGGTCGCGGAACGTGGCGAGCACGGCCTGCACGACCTGCGGCTCGTGCGGGAAGGCGATCTGCTCGAGCGGCTTCGAGTAGGGCATCGGCAGGTCGGCGCCGGTCACGCGGCCGATCGGCGCGTCGAGGTCGTCGAACGCCTGCTCCTGGATCAGCGCGGCGAGGTTCGCGCCGACGCCGCCGTGCGGCCAGCCCTCCTCGACGACGACGCAGCGGTTCGTCTTGCGGACCGAGTCGAGGATCGTGTCGAGGTCGAGCGGGCGCAGCGTGCGCGGGTCGATCACCTCGGCCTCGATCTCGTGCTCGGACGCGAGGATGTCGGCGGCCCTCTCGGCCGTGATCGCCATGCGCGAGATGCCGACGATCGTCACGTCGGCGCCTTCGCGGCGGATCGCGGCGCGGCCGAAGTCGACTACGTGGTCGGGATCGTCGGGCACGTCGCCGCGCTGACCGTAGAGGTACTCGTGCTCGATGAAGATCACGGGGTTGTCGTCGCGGATCGCGGCCTTCAGCAGGCCCTTGGCGTCCGCCGCCGTCGACGGCACCGCGACGAGCAGCCCGGGCACGTGCAGGTACATCGCCTCGAAGCAGTGCGAGTGGGTCGGGCCGAGCTGGTGGCCGGCGCCCTGGGGCATCCGGATCACGAGCGGCACCGTCGCCTGGCCGCCGAACATGTAGTGGATGTGCGCGGCGGAGTTGACGATCTGGTCGAGCGCCAGCAGCGCGAAGTTGATCGTCATCAGCTCGACGACCGGACGCAGGCCGGCCATCGCGGCGCCGACGCCCATGCCGACGATCGTGTTCTCCGAGATCGGCGTGTCGCGCACGCGCTGTTCGCCGAACTCCTCGAGCAGACCCTGCGTGACCTTGAAGGCGCCGTTGAAGACTCCGATGTCCTCGCCCATCAGGAAGACGGACTCGTCGCGCTGGAGCTCCTCGCGCAGCGCCGCGTTGAGCGCCTCGCGGTAGCGCATCACGGCCATCGCGCTCAGCGGCTCCCGTCGGTCGCGTCCGCGGCCTGCTCGGCCGCGAGGCGCCGCTCGTCCTCGCCCTTGTGCACGCCGGCCGAGCGCTCGTCGACCGAGTACCAGCCGGGCACCTGGTCGCCGATCACGTAGACGTTGTCGTAGAGCGACTCCGGCGTCGGCTCGGGCGAGGCGTCCGCGAACGCCACGGCCTGGTCGACGCGCGCGATCGCGGCCTCGTCCACCGCCTGGCGGTCGGCCTCGGCGAGCACGCCGGCCTCGACCAGGCGGTCGGCGAACAGCTCGATCGGGTCGCGCTTGCGCCACTCTGCGACCTGCTCCTTCGTGCGGTACTCCTCCGGGTCGGCCATCGAGTGCCCGCGGAAGCGGTACGTGACCGCCTCGACGAGCGTCGGCCGGCGCTCCTCGCGCGCGGCGCGCAGCGCCTCGGCGACGGTGTTGTAGGTGTCGACGACGTCCATCCCGTCGCAGCGCACGCCGGGCACGCCGAAGCCCTCGCCCTTGCGGCGCAGGTCCGTCACGGCCGAGTGCCGCGCGAGCGCCGTGCCCATGCCGAACTGGTTGTTGACGACGACGAACACGACCGGCAGGCGCCACAGCGCGGCGAGGTTCATCGTCTCGCCGAACGTGCCCTGGTTCGACGCGCCGTCGCCGAGCATGCAGACCGTCGCGTCCTCGGTCCCCGTGTAGTCGGACGCGAGCGCGAGCCCGGCCGCGATCGGCAGGTTGCCGCCGACGATCCCGTAGCCGCCCATGAAGCGGCGCGCCGGGTCGAACAGGTGCATCGAGCCGCCGCGCCCGCGCGACACGCCGCCCTCGCGGCCGAAGAGCTCGGCCATCACGGCGTCCGGGCTCGTGCCGCGAGCGAGCGCCTGGCCGTGCTCGCGGTAGGTGGAGATCAGGTAGTCGGTCGCGCGCATCGCGCGCACGGCGCCGACGATCGTGGCCTCCTCGCCGATCGAGAGGTGCAGGAAGCCGCCGATCTTGGCCTTCGCGTACATCTCCCCGGCGCGCTCCTCGAAGCGCCGGATGAGCGTCATCGTCTCGAGCCACTCGCGCGCGGCGGCGGGCTCGGGCAGCGCCGGTGGCGCCTCCTCGGCGCCGGCGACGGTCACGTCCGCGAGCGGCTCGGCCATACGGGCCACCATATCGCAGGGCGCGCGCCGCGCCTGGGACACTGACGAGCCCGATGCTGACGTACCGCGCCGTCTCGACCGCAGCGCCCGAGGCCGCCTGGCAGCTGCTCGCGCGGCCCGACCGCTGGCGCGAATGGGCCCCGCACCTGCGCGGCGCGTGGGGGCTCGGCGACGGCGAGGTCCGCGACGGCGCGCGAGGGGCCGTGCGGCTGCTCGGCAGCGTCCCCGTCCCGGCGCGCGTGACGGCCAAGGAGCCCGGTCGCGCGTGGACGTGGCAGGTCGGCCCCCTTCAGGTCGTCCACCGCGTGGCGCCGCTGCCGAGCGGCGGGTGCGTGATCGCGATGGAGCTCTCGGCGCCGGCGCCGCTCGAGGCGGCGCTGCGCGTGAGCTACGGCCC